>NZ_BBWM01000020.1:0-26575 GCF_001463805.1 Aureimonas sp. D3
CGCCGGCTCCAGGCCGGGGACCGCCTGCCGCTCTGGCGCGCCGCCCCGGCCCCGCTTTTGGCCCTGCGCCGTCCCCTCCCCCAGCGCCCAGCCGGCACCCTGCGCGTCGTGCCGGGGCCGCAGGACGATCGCTTCGGCGCCGAGATGCTGCGCCTTTTCCTGTCCGCGCCCTTCGTCCTTTCGAGCGCGCGCGACCGGATGGCCCAGGTGCTCGACGGCCCGGTGCTCGCAGCCGGGGGCGGACACGACATCGTCTCGGACGGCACCTGCGCCGGGTCGATTCAGGTGCCGGCCTCCGGCCGCCCGCTCGTGCTGATGGCCGAGCGGCAGACGACGGGCGGCTATCCCAAGATCGCCACTCTCGCATCAGTCGACCTGCCTTGCCTCGCGCAGCGTCCGACCGGACACCACGTTCGCTTCCGCGCCGTCTCGCAGGCCGAGGCGGAGGACGGCCTGATCGTCGCGCGCGCCGAACTGGGCCGCTGCCTCGACGCGCTGGAGGAAAAACGGTCGCCCCGAGCGAAAGGAGGCATGCGATGAGCCAGCGGCTGACCCAGCAGGCCTATGGAAAGATTCTCGACATGATCCTGTCCGGCGCTCTCGCGCCGGGCGACACGCTGCAGGAAGCCAAGCTCGGGGATGCTCTCGCCATGTCGCGGACCCCCGTGCGCGAGGCGATCAAGCGGATCGAGGCGGAAGGGCTCGCCGCGCAGGAAGGGCGCTTTCTCAAGGTACGCAGGCTGACCCGCCCCCAGGTCGAGGAAATCTTCTTCCTGCGCGCCGCGCTGGAGGCGGCATGTGCTCGGCAGGCCGTGTCGCTGGCACCGCAAGTCCTCGACGCCTTGGCCGCGCGCGTCGAGCGGCTGCTCGGCCAAGGCCCCGGCGAGGAGGACGAGCAGCGCCGGGTGGACGACGACCTCCACCGCGCCGTGGCCCTCGCGTCGGGCAGCCGCACCATGCTGGCGACGATCGAGGATTTGCGCCGGCGCACTTGCATGTTCGACCACACCCAAGTTCCCGAACGTTTCCGCCTGAGCTGCGAGGAGCATCTCGGCCTTATCGCAGCCCTGCGGGCGGGCGACGGCGAGCGCGCCGGGCAACTGATGGCCGCCCATATCGACCACGCCCGCGACGCGATCCTGCTCCGGCTGGAAAAGACGCCGGGCTCCGAGGGAGAGGCCGCATGAAGTGTCTGATCGTCCAGCCGATCCACGAGTCGGGCCTTTCGCTGCTGCGCGACAACGGCGTCGAGCCGATCCCCTGCCCCGCGCCCGACATGGAAACGGTGGCGCGTCTGGTGGCGGGATGCGAGGCCGCGATCACGCGCGACGCGGGCTTCTCCGGCCCCGCGATGCGGGCGGGCGACCGGCTGCGGGTCGTCGTCGTCCACGGAACGGGCCACGATGCGGTGGACAAGGCGGCGGCGAGCGAGCGCGGCGTCCTCGTCTGCAACACGCCGGGGGCCAATGCGCGCTCGGTCTCCGAACTGGCGCTGGGTCTGGCGCTTGCCGCCGCCCGTCGTATTCCGGCGGCGGACCGGGCCGAGCGGGACGGCATGGCGGGCTTTCGCGAGCGCGAGCGCTTCGTGGAGCTGTCCGGGAAGACCGCCCTGATCGTCGGGTGGGGGGCGACGGGCCGGGGGCTCGGCGCGATGCTGAGGGCCGCGCTCGGTATGCGCGTCCTCGTCCACTCGCCGCGCGTCGCCGATCTCGGCGGCTTCGAACGCTGCGCAAGCCTCCAGGAGGGGCTGGCTCAAGCCGATCTCGTCTCGCTGCACACCCCGCTTCGCCCGCAAACGCATCACCTGATCGACGCGCAGGCGCTCGCCGCCCTCAAGCCCGGCGCGATCCTCGTCAACACGGCGCGGGCGGGGCTCGTGGACGAGGCGGCGCTGGCGCAGGCGCTGGACGCGGGGCGCGTCTTAGCGGCGGGGCTCGACGTCTATTCGCACGGCGCGCCGGCCGGTCCGCTCGGGCGCGGCGGGCGCGTCATCTTCACCCCCCATCTCGGCGGCACCACCGGCGAGGCGCTGGAGCGCGTGGCGCTCGGCGCCGCGCGCAACGTTCTCGAAGCCCTGTCGGGCCGCCGCCCCGCGACGGCGCTGAATCTCGAAGAAGGGGTGTCGGCATGACGGGCGATGGGACCGGGGCGACGGTCGAGCGCGCCCTCTGGCGCGTCAACGCCCTCGGGGCGGGCGGTCCCGGCTTCACCCGCCGCTCCGACAGACCGGCCGAATGCGCGGCGCTCCGACCGGAGGTGACGCGCGACGCGGTGCTCCATCTCGACGCCCGCCCGCCCGGCCGCGACCGTTCGGCTCCGCCGATCCATGCCGGCTCGCATCTCGACACCGTGCCGATGGGCAGCGCCGATGACGGGCCGGCCGGAGGGGCGGGCGCGGCGGCGCTGTTGGCGCAGGCGGGTCGGGATGCGGTGATGATCTGTCGGCGGAAGGGCAACGCAAGCCACACCCTGGACGAGGGCATGGACTCGGCCGATCCGGCGCAAGCCGTCCAGGGGCTCCACCGCGCGGTCGGCGCATGTTGAGGTTCCGGGCATGAGCGAACGGGAAACCCTGGCCCAGCAGGCCTATCGCGACATCAAGCAACGCATCCTCGAAGGGGCATTCTCGACCGGGGACGTTCTCACCGAGCGCACGCTTGCGCTGGCCTCCGGCATCTCGCGCACGCCCCTGCGCGCGGCGATCTCGCGCCTCGAGAAGGAAAGCGTCATCACCCGCCTGCCGAACGGCGTTCTGATGGTTCAGCCCGTCACGCTGGAACAGCTGCTGGAGATCGTCCAGGTCCGCCGCATTCTGGAAAGCGCGGCGGCGGCCCGGGCGGCCGGGCGGCCGTTCACGCCAGCGCTGGCGGCCTCGCGCGAGGTGATGCGGACCTATGCCGAGGGGCGGGACACCGCCTTCGACCAGTTCTGGCTGGACGACGACCGCTTCCACGACGCGGTGGCCGAGGCGGCGGGCCTGACGCTCCTGCCCGACATGCTGACCGAAATGCGCGCCATCGCCCGCCGCTGCACCATCACGCGCACCCATGACCGCTTCGCCGAGCAGGCGCGCGAGCATCTGGCCGTTATCGACGCGGTGGAGGCGGGGGACGCGCCGGGCGCGTCGAGCGCGATGGAGCGCCATTTCGACAGCGTCAGGAGCCGCTTCCTCGGGTGGCTCGCGCGCGCCTGACACCCGATCGACCAGAGAGAACCATGCACGAATTTGCCCATATGCAGGGCTCGGAGGCGGCCTTTCGCCAAGCGGAGTTCGCCGAGCGCCAGACGCGAGCCGGACGGGCCGTGCGCGAGGCCGGCTTCGAGGCGCTGATCGTCACCAGCCCCGAGACGATCTATTGGCTGACCGGACGCCAGACCGCCGGCTATTTCGCCTTTCAGGCGCTGATCCTCCCGGCCGATGGCGCGCCGCATCTTCTGGTGCGCCGCCTCGAACAGCCGGGGGCCGTCGCCAACACATGGCTCGCCGACATCGCCGCGTATGAGGACGGCGAAGACCCGGCCGAGGCGCTGGCAAGGCTCCTCGGCGCGCTCGGCATCGCGTGTCCCGCGATGGAACTGGGCGGCTGGTTCGTCTCGCCGCTGCTGGCCGCCCGGATCGCGGCGAGCCTCAAGCTCGACGCGCTGCCGGACGGCTCGGCCCTGCTGCCGCCGCTGCGCGCGGTGAAGTCACCCGCCGAGATCGAGGCGATCCGCCGCGCGGCGACCTATGCCGAAGCCGGAATGCGGGCGGGCCTGGAAGCCTGCCGCGCCGGGAGCGACGAGAACGCGGTCGCCGCCGCCATGCTGGGCGAGGCGACGCGCGCCGGCTCGGAGGCGATGGCCATGGAGCCGCTCGTCTCCTCCGGCCCGCGCAGCGGCCTGCCGCACATGACGTGGCGACGGCGACGGCTGGAGACGGGCGATCCGATCTTCCTGGAACTGGCGGGAAGCCACGCCCGCTACCACGCCGCCCTGATGCGCTCGGCCTGGATCGGCCCGCCGCCGACCGAGGCACGCCGCATGATGGATTGCGCGCTGCGCGCGCTGGATGCCGCGCTGGACGCGATCCGCCCCGGCGCGCCCTGTTCCGCCCCGCATGAGGCAGCCCAACGCGTGATCGACGCCGATGGTTACACGGCCGCCTTCCGCAAGCGCATCGGCTATTCCATGGGCATCGCCTTCGCGCCCGACTGGGGGGAAGGCGCCCTTCTCAGCCTGTTTTCCGGCGTTGACCGCCCGATCGAGCCCGGCATGGTGTTCCACCTGCCCGCCACCTTGCGCAGCTACGGCGTCTGGACCGTTGGTGCTTCGGAAACAGTGGTGGTGACGCCGACGGGCGCCGAGCCCCTGTCGTCCCTGCCGCGCGGCTGCGCGATCCTTTGAACCCTCGTTCTCACCCAACCCAGGAGCCAATCCGTATGCGGTCTCTCTTCCACCTCGCCTACCACGTCACCGACCTCGACGAGGCCCGCCGGTTCTACGGCGGCGTTCTCGGTTGTGCTGAAGGCCGTTCGACCGACACCTGGGTCGATTTCGACTTCTTCGGGCACCAGATTTCGCTCCATCTCGGCAAGCCCTTCGAGGTGACGCGCACCGGCCGGGTCGGCGACCATATGGTGATGATGCCGCATCTGGGCGTCGTCCTGCCGCTGGAGGACTGGCTGGCGCTCAGCCGGCGGATCGAGGAAGCGGGCGTCGCCTTCGACATTCCGCCCGTGGTGCGTTTCGCCGGCGAGCCGGGCGAGCAGCGCACGATGTTCTTCTTCGACCCGAGCGGCAACCCGATCGAGGTCAAGGGCTTCAAGGATTTCGAGGGCGTCTTCGCTCACTGACGAAGGAAACGGGGCGGACGCCGCGGACCGCCCCTTTCGTCTCGGCGCTTGTCAGGCGCTCCGAGAGCCCGTCCGAAAACTCCGCCGGACGGGCGCTTACGCCCACCAGTGCGGCGGCGAGCGCGTCAGCAACTCATTGCCGTCCCGGCCGATGATCAGGATGTCCTCGTAGAAGGCCGCGCCGACGCCCTCCAGCGACAGGAACGCCTCGATGCCGACCACCATGCCCGCATGGGCCATGTCGTCGGCGTTCGACATGCTGGTGGAGATGCGCGGCAGCTCGAAGCCGAGGCCGATACTGTGGCCGAAGAAGGGGAAATTCTTCATGATGGCCGAGACCGAGCCGCCGAAGGCGGCGGTCAACCGGTCGCCCTCCGCCGCGACGTCGAGGAACCGGGTGCCCGGCCGGGTCATATCCGAAAGGCGTTGGACGATATCGGCCGCCGCCTCGATCAGTCGCCGCTGGTCGGGCGTCGGGCGGCCCCGCACGCCGGTGCGGCCGGGGTCCATATAGTAGCCCTGAAAGAAGGCCGCGTGGATCGTGCCGGTCACCATGTCGCCGGGCTGCGGCGTGTCGGCGCTGTAGCCGGTCAGCGGAAACCGCTGGTCGAAGCCGAGCGTGGCCCCGTGATTGCAGCCGATCATCTGGAGCCGGCCGCCGCGCCGCACCACCTCGCGCGCTGCCTCGCCCGCCGCTTCCTGCTCGGACAGGCCGGAGATCAGCCCCTCCATCAGGCGGTTCAGCCCGACCGTCGCCCCCTCGCCGCCGATACGATAGGCGTCGAGTTCGCGCGCGCTCTTGTAGCGGCGCACCGAACGCACGAGGTCGTCCGTCGGCACCCATTCGATGGCGGGCGCCTCCTCCAGAAGCTGGCCGTAATATTTCACCGGGATGAAGTGCGTTCCGACCAGCGCCACAGGCCCGCTCACGCCGGCCTCGACGAGCGATTTCGCGACGCTGCGGAACGGATGGGTCGAGGCGCGCACGTCGGACACGGAAACGAGGTCGGAGCGCACCTCGGGCTCGTCGATATGCAGCTGCGGCGCATGGCCTTGGCGCAGGATCACGGCGGCGAAGGAGCGCGCGCTCCAGATCGCCGAGTCCATGCCGCCGCTGATCGCGTAGTGGTTCGACAGATAGAGAACGTCCCCGCAGGAATCCATCGTACCCCCGCCCCGTCCGAAGACCACGGCGGTTTCCAGCCCACGTCGGCGCATCTCCGACAGAACGCGCTCCCAGCGGGTCTCGTATTCGTCGATCGGGAAATAGGGGCTCATGGGATGCGGCTCCATCGCTCAAGGTTCGCGTGCGCCCAGGGTACGCGGGCAGGCGGGCGGGCACCTGGCATCGGCGCATGGGGGCGCGCTGTCGGACGGCCGCGCGGCGCCCTTCGACCGTAGCGCGGCTCTTTTCAGTATACCGAAGGTATTCTTCCGGTCAACCGGCGGTCGAGCGAAGTGGGGTCGGAAATCCGATCCGCCCAAACTCTTGGCTCGAACCGCCCAGGAATTCATCGACCCGCCCAAAAATTCCGCCGTAAATCAATGATTTTCCTTGTTGAATTCCATTGGTATACCGAATAGCGTCTCTCGTGCCGCTTCTCCCCGTTGCGGCCCTCCCCTCTCCCGACCCGATAGACCGAGTCCCTATGATACGACGTCACCCAGACCTTGCGAGCCGCGCCGGCGGACGGACGATCCGGGCGCAGGACGGCGCCGCCCGCCTGGGGCGCCGCCTATGACGGCTCCGATCCTCACCCTTCGCGATATCCGCAAGAGCTTCGGCGAGAACGAGGTGCTGAAGGGCGTCTCCTTGAGCGTCCAGCCCGGCGAAGTTGTCTCCATCATCGGCGCGAGCGGATCGGGCAAAAGTACGTTTCTGCGCTCGATCAACGGGCTGGAGGTTCCCCAATCCGGCTATCTCGACTTCGAAGAGCTTCGCTTCGACTTCGACCCCGAGTCCCGCTTCTATCCGACGCCGGCGCAGTTCCAGGCGCTGCGCCGGCGGGCGGGCATGGTATTCCAGAGCTACAATCTCTGGCCGCACAAGAGCGTCCTCGAAAACGTCGTCTACGCCCCGATCCTCCTTCTGAAAGTTCCGCGCGCGCGGGCGATGGAGGAAGCGGAGGCGCTTCTGTCGCGCATCGGCCTCTTCGAGAAGCGCGACAGCTACCCCGCCCGCCTCTCGGGCGGGCAGCAGCAGCGGGTCGCCATCGCCCGTGCGCTCGCCATGAAGCCGCGCCTCATGCTGTTCGACGAGGTGACCTCCGCGCTCGATCCCGAACTCGTCCACGAGGTGCTCGGGCTGATGGCGTCTCTCGCCGCCGAGGGCATGACCATGCTGCTCGTCACCCACGAGATCGCGTTCGCCCGCGACGTCTCCTCGCGCGTCGTCTTCTTCGACAAGGGCGTGATGGCCGAACAGGGGCCGCCCGACATCCTGCGCCACCCGGAAAGCGACCGGCTGCGCCAGTTCCTTCACCGCATTCTGCACGACGATCTGCCCCGTGCGGGGCGGCAGGGAGCCTGAGCGCGATGGACGCCTTCCTTTCCGACATCCGCCTTTACGGGCCTGGCTTCGCGCTCGCCGCCTGGACGGTGTTCTGGCTGACCATCCTCACCATCGTTGTGAGCTGGGCCTGCGGGCTGGCGGCGGCGCTGGCCCAGCGCTCGCGCTTTCCCCTCGTGCGGGGCGCGGCGCGGTTCTACATCTGGTTCATCCGTGGCACGCCGACGCTGATCCAGGTCTTCATCGTCTATTTCGGCCTGCCGCCCTTCGGCATCCGCTTGTCGCCTTTCACGGCGGGCGTCCTGGCGCTCGGCATCAACAGCGGCGCCTATGTCGCCGAGATCATACGCGGCGGCCTCTCGGCCATCCCGCGCGGTCAGATGGAGTCGGCCCTCGCCATGGGCTTCAGCCCGGCCGAGACGATGCGCGGCATCATCCTGCCCCAGGTCTTCCGCATCATCCTGCCCTCGATCACCAACGAGGCGATCTCGACGCTGAAGAACACCTCGCTCCTTTCGACGATCACGGTCATCGAGTTGACGCTCTACGCCCAGACGCTGATCGCCTCGACCTTCCGCCCTTTCGAATTCTACATCGCGGTCGCGCTGATCTACCTCGCGCTCACCACGATCCTTTCCCAGCTCGCGGCTGCCCTAGAGCGCCGCTACGCCCTGGCCGCCTGACCGGCCGGACATGAACTCTCCCCGGACCCTCCCCACGAAGGACAGTGCCATGCCGTTGAAGACCATCGCATTCGCGCTCGCCACGCTCTCCACCCTCGCCTTCGCGGCGCCCGCGCTGGCGGCGGGGCCCGAACTCCTCGTTCCGGGCAAGCTGCAGGCCGCGACCGAGGGCACCTTCTCGCCCTTCAGCATGCGCGCTCCCGACGGCACGCTGGATGGGCTGGAAATCCGCGTCATGAAGGAGGTCGCCCGTCGCATGGGGGTGGAGTATGCCCCGGTTCTCATCAAGTGGGACTCGCTCCTTATCGGCCTGGAAGCCGACCAGTTCGACGTCATCTCCGCCGCCATGGACATCACGCCCGAGCGGCAGAAGCGCGTGACCTTCGCCGACGGCTGGCTGGAATCGGGCGGTCGCATTCTCACGCCGACATCCTCGCTCATCAAGAGCGCCGAAGACCTCAAGGGAAAGACGGTGGGCGCGCTCGTCTCATCCACCTTCTCCAAGATCGCCGAGGAGAAAGGCGCGACAGTGAAGGGCTACAAGGCCGACGCCGATGCGATCCAGGATCTCGTTAACGGCAATGTCGACGCCGTCATCACGGACGCGATCGCCGGTGCCTGGGCGATCAAGGAAGCCAAGCTGCCGCTGGTCATGACCGACGACTATGTCAGCCGCGTCCAGAAGGGTTTCGCGATCAAGAGGGGCAAGCCGGAACTCGCGGCCGCCATCAACAAGGCGCTCGCCGAGATGGTGGCGGATGGCACTTATGCCAAGCTGACGAGCGACCTCATCGGCTTCGACCCGGCCCCCAAGGAGCCTATCCGCAGTCAGCCGTGACGCCGATATCGGATGGAAGGTGGCGGGCACGGTTCGTGCCCGAGCACACCAGGCCGAATCCACCCCGACGACAGTGGGTGTCACACAGTCTGCTGGTTGTCGATGGACCGCATCCGAGCACATTCGCCTATGGGTTTATGGATCACTGCTCCCACAACGGGCGCAAGTTCCGCATATCGGGCGACGAACGCTGCGCGTTTCTCGCCGACGTCATCGACGAGTTCACCCGTGAGTGCCTCACCATCCGGATCGACGGGAAGCGGAAGTCCACCGACCACCAATGTTTTATCCGACCTCTTGATCCAGCGCGGCGCGCCAGGACACATCCGCTCCGACAATGGTCCCGAGTTCATTGCCAAGGCAGTGCGCGACTGGGCACGGCGGTCGGTGCCATGATTGTCTTCATCGAGCCAGGCTTCTCTTGGGAAACTGGCTATTGCAAGAGCGTCAGCTCCAAGCTTCGGGACGAACGCCTGAACGGCGAAATCTTCTACAGCCATGCCGAGGCCCGCATCATCAAGAGCTGGTGTCAGCACGACAAGACTGAGCGTCCACACTCGAGCCGGGGCTATCGTCTATCCGCTCCAGCCGCCGTGCCGGGCCTGGCTGCGCAACCCAAACCCGCTTCGCAGGCGAACTCAAATGTCGCCGACAAACCATCCATGCTTTTGATCTGAACCGGGGCATCTAATAGGGGCGGACCATCGGACGACCAACTTTCTGAGGCAGACCAGTCTGGCCTGCGAACACGGATTGAAGTCGCCAAAAACATGATTGCGATTATCATGTTATACAGCTAAGGGTCGGGGGTATCGACATCGCGAGAGAAAGTCGCAGCGTATGTGGAAGTATTATAAGGTATTATCCGCTTCGATCCTTTTCCTGTCCTTCTACTGTCCTGCATCAGCAGGCGACAAGACTGTTCCCATTACTGACGATCGCGGCGTGAGTGTCGAAGTTCCTTTGGAACCGCACAGCGTTGCCGCCATTTCCTACCTCGCCGTGGACGTGGGGCTGGCCTTGGGCGTCGCTCCCGACCATTTCGCCGTGACCTACATGACCAAGGGCCGCAATCCGGATTTCCTGCTGGGCCTGACCAAGGAGATGAAATCGCTCGGCCAGCGCGCCAAGCCCAATCTCGAACTGGTGAGCGAAGCCAAGCCCGATCTGATCGTCGCCATGAAGCGCTACACGATCGGAAACGCGGCCTCCTACGAGCAGATCGCGCCCTACCTCGCCTATGACATCGAGCGATACGACGAGAGCTTCCGGGAAGTCTCCGACCTCGCCAAGATCTTCGGCCAGCCCGAGCGCGGCGAAGCGCTGAACGCCTCCTTCAAGCAGCATTTGGCAGATTATCTCGCGAAGGCGCCCAAAGACGTCCATCCCCGCTTCCAGATCATGTGGGCAGGCGACACGCCCTTCTCCTTCCACACGGAGAACACGGCAGCCTCGATCGTCGCGGCGCTCGGCGGCGACAATATCGTCGGGCCGATGACGCAAGGCGGCCGGTTCGGCATGGAGATGAGCCTGGAGGCCATGCTGGAGAAGGACCCCGAGGTCATCTTCGTTTATGACAGCGGCCCGGACCGGCCGCAGGAAAACAACCCGATCTGGAGCCAGCTGTCGGCCGTGAAGAACGGGCGCGTCCACTATGTCGGCGATCAGTGGGTGGAGACGAACGGCCCGATCGCGCGCGAGATCGTTCTACGCGAGGCCGCGCATTTCCTTTACCCCGACACGTTCCCCGCCGTGGATGTCCGGGCTGAAGCGGGCAAGATCATCCCCGCCGCCCTGCAGAAATGACCGTCCCCCGCGCCGCTTCGCCGCCGCGCGGCGATCTCCTTCGAATGCCGGTCCTGACCGGCCTCCTCCTCGCCCTCGCGGCGCTCGCGATCCTCGGCGGCCTGATGCTGGGCGACCGCACGCTGCCGCCCGGTACCGTGATCGACGCTCTCCTGTCGAGAGCGGGCCGCGTCGATACGATCCTGGTCTGGACGTTGCGCCTGCCCCGAAGCCTTGCCGCCTGTCTGGCGGGCGCGGGGCTGGCTCTGGCGGGTTTTCTCCTGCAATCGCTGACGCGCAACCCGCTGGCGGGGCCGGGCCTGACGGGCGTGACGGCAGGGGCGGTTACTCCGATCGTCGCCGCCTTCGTGTTCCTCCCCTCCCTGTCCTCGGTCTGGTATCCGCTGGTCGGCTTCGTCGGCGGCATGGCGGCGGCCAGCGCCACCTTCCTGATCGCCTCGGGGCGAATGGCGAGCCCGCTTCATTTGGCGCTCGGCGGCATCAGTGTGTCGCTCTTCCTCCATGCCGTGACGACCTATATTCTGCTTCTCAGCGGGCCGCAGGTGCCCTCGCTTCTGTTCTGGCTGTCCGGCGGGTTGCAGGGGCGATCCTGGCCGCATCTGGCCTCCATGACGCCCTTCGTCGTGTTGACGCTGGCCGGTGCGTTTTCGATCCATCGCGTCGTGGACCTTCTCTCGTTGAGCGACGGGGCGGCCATGGGCATGGGGCTGCGGCTGGCCCTGTGGCGACCCCTCGTGCTGCTTCTCGCCGTGCTGCCGGTCGCCGGCATCGTGCCCGTGGCGGGGCCGATCGCCTTTATCGGCCTCGCCGCCCCCCATATCGCCCGCCTGCTTCGACCACCCGGATCGGGATGGGCGATTGCGCTCACTGCGTCCATCGGCGGCCTGACGACGGTGATTGCAGACCTGATCGCACGCAGCCTGGCGGCCCCGCGCGAACTGCCGGTGGGCCTCGTCACGGCGCTGATCGGCGGGCCGGTCTTTCTCTATCTCGTTCAACGCCCGCGCACCCTGGCCGTCGAGGGAAAGCGATGACGATTTCGGTGTCCTCGTCCGTTGCTCGGCCGCCAAAGCGCTGGCTCCTGCCGGCGCTGATCGGCATGACGCTCGTCGCGCCCCTCGTCGCGGTTTTTTTCGGCGTCGCGGACCTGCCGCTCGGCGACGTCGCCTCGGTTCTGACAGGGGGCGGAAGCGCCGAAGCGCGCTCGATCATCCTCGACATCCGCCTGCCACGGATCGTCACCGGGATGCTGGCCGGAATGCAGCTGGCAACGGCCGGTTTCCTGCTCCAGACCATCACGCGCAATCCGCTCGCCGACCCCTCGCTCATGGGCGTGTCGCAGGGCGCGACCCTCGCCGTCACCTTGTTTCTGATGATCGTCGTCTATAGCCACGATCCCGGCTCCAACACGCTGGTCGAGCTTCCCTCGTCCTGGCTTCCAACCGTCGGAATGCTGGGCGGCCTGGCCGCCGGTAGCCTCATCTATCTCCTGACGCTGCGCCATGATCTCGGCCCCCCTCCGGCTGACGCTGTGCGGCGTCGCGATGGGCGCGCTGCTCCAGGCCTTGGCGCTCGGGATCGTGGCGGGCTGGGGCTCGACGCGCCTGGAGGTGCTGCTCGAATGGCTGTCGGGCAGTCTCTATGCCAGGCGATGGGAACATGCCGTGTTTCTCGCGCCCTTCACGCTCATAGGGTTGGCCGTGTTGCCGCTCATCCGGCGGCCGCTCGAACTCCTGCGCTTCGAATCCAGCGTCGCGCGCTCCTTCGGCCTCGCCTACGCCCGCGACTTCTCGGCCGTTCTTCTCGTGTCCTGCGCGCTCGCCGCCAGCGCGGTCGGCGCGGTCGGGCCGATCGTCTTTGTCGGTCTCATCGTGCCTCATCTCGCGCGCAGGCTGGCGCGCGGGCATTTCCCGCTCGTTCTGCCGCTGACGGTCTCACTCGGCGCCATCACCGTGACGGTCTGCGACCTTCTGGGCCGGCTCCTCGGGGGAGCCGATGAAATTCCGATCGGCGTCGTCACCGCGCTGTGCGGCGTACCGGCGCTGATCGCACTCCTGCGTCGAACGCCATGAGGAACCCATGCGTCATCAACCGATGCGTCTTTGCGCTCACGACCTGACGATCCGCTACGGCCAGAGAACGGCCATTTCCGGTTTCGCTCTCAAACTCGAACCCGGAGAGGTCCGCGCGCTGATCGGCCCCAACGGCTCGGGCAAGAGCACGGCGCTTCAGGCGCTGGCTGGCCTTGTTCGGGTTGCGGCTGGCGCGGTGGAGATCGAGGGACGATCGGTCTTCTCCATGGGGCGGCGCGAACTGGCGCGTCATCTGGCCTTCCTGCCGCAGCAGCCGGTGGCGCCCGATGAGATGACGGTCGGCCAGCTCGTCCGCCAAGGGCGCTTTGCCCATGTCGGCCTGTTCAAGAGCTATGGGCCGGAGGACGAGGCGGCGATCGACTGGGCGCTCGAATGCACCGGCCTTGGGCCTTTTTCCGAACGCCCCCTGAACGCCCTGTCGGGCGGTGAGCGCCAGCGGGCCTGGATTTCCGCCGCACTCGCGCAGGAAGCGCGCATCCTGTTTCTGGACGAGCCGACGACCTTTCTCGACATCGGCTATCAGGTCGAGCTTCTGGATCTCGTTTATCGCCTCAGCCGCGAGCGTGGCGTGTCGGTGGTCATGGCAATCCACGACCTCAATCAGGCCATGTCGGTGGCCGATCGCATCAGCGTCCTGGAAAAGGGGCGCTGCGTCTTCGACGGCGAGCCGGAGGCGCTGGCGTCGAGCGGGTTGATCGAGCGCGTGTTCCGGGTGCACGGGCGCTTCGTGGATCTCGCCCCCGACGCGCCCCCGCATTTCGATGTCGATCTGCTTCGGCGGCAAGGCCCCGTCGGCGTTATGCCTCAGACGGTCGGGACGCCCTCTCCCCCCACGTGAGCGACGGCGAGACGACGCAGTTCCACCGTGAAGCGCAGCCATAGGAGGAGGCTCGTCGCGGCAAAGCCGAGGCATAGGCCGAACCAGACGCCATAGGCGCCCCAGCCCGTTCCATGCGCGCATAGGGCCATGGCCGGGATACCGATCAGCCAATAGCCGATCAGCGTGTTGGTGAGGCCCGCCTTGGTGTTGCCGACCCCGCGCAACAGTCCGATGCAGATGTTCTGCGAGCCTTTGAAGATCTGGTGCGCGACCGCGAACCAAAGAAGCGTCGAGGCGACCGCCAGAACCGCACCGTCGCCGCGCTCGCCCAGGAAGGGCAGAAGCACGGCTTCGGGTACGAGAATGTAGACGAGGCCGATCGCGCTCATCAGCGACAGGCTGATCGTCAGCGCCTGGAGAGCGATGCGGCCGATCTCGTTCCGCTCGCCGCGCGCGAGCGCCCGGCTGACAAGAATGGACGTGCCCTGCGAGAGGCCGATATTGGCCTGATACACGATATAGGCGAGCTGGTTGACGACGTTGGACGCCGCTAGGGCGACCGGGCCGAACGTGCCCATGAAGAGCGAGGCGATGGAGGTGATCGCCGCTTCCGATCCATAGGTCAGCGAGATCGGCGTCCCCATGCGTACGATGCGCATCACCGTTTCGCGGCGCGCGCGCCAGGCGTCGAGCGCCAGAAACTCCCGCATCGCCGCGTCGCGCCGGATCATCCGCAGATAGACCGCGAAGGTCCAGAGCTGGACCAGCGTGGTGGACAGGCCGATGCCCGCGAGCCCAAGCTTCGGCAGGCCGAGCCAGCCATAGATGAAGACGGCATTGAGGAGCGCGTTGACGCCGATCGAGACCAGCGTCACCGCCAGAAGCGAGCCCGGCCTGCGCAGCCCGACGGCGAACTGGCGCAAGACGTTCATCCAGAGCATCGGCAGGAGCCCCGGCGCGAGCGCCCACATGATCGGCCGCGCCAGCGCGACGACGCCCGCGTCCTGCCCGAGAAAAGGCAAGAGATGGCCGAGCGCGATCAGAAGCAGGCCGGCGACGAGGCCCGTCACGGTCGCGATCAGCAGGGAAGCGCGCACGAGATCGCGGATGTCCTCGCGCCCCGCCGCATCGATGGCGCTCGATCCGCCGCGCTTCTCGGCGCGGCCCGCAGCGCCTGCGACGAGATTGCCGACGCCCGTCACCATGCCGACGCCCATGGTGCGGAGTTGGTTGTAGAGGAGGAGGCCGAGCCCCCCGGCGGCGACCCCGCCGAGGCCGAGAAGGCCCATCATCAGAAGATCGACCGTGGTCAGCGCCACTTGTGCGAACTGGATGCCGGCGATGGGCGCGGAAAGCTGGATGATCTCGCGGTAGCGCGAAGAGGTGGAAGACATTTCTCAGGTTCCCGTTCGCGCGTGGTCGATCACCGCCAGACGCTGCGACGCCTCGAAGGCCGCCAGCAGGCGGTGGAGGCGCTGATGCGCCGGCTTGTTCAAGAGGCCCCGCTCGATCAGCCAGGCGTCGTCATAGACCGTGTCGAGATACGTCTCGCCGGCATCGCACACCAGCACCGCCATCGTGCTGCCCGGCTCCACCAGGGCCAGCCGCTTCAAGGCGATGAAGATCGCCGCGCCCGCCGTCCCTCCGATCGGAGGGCCCGTCCGCCATACGCTCGGTCTTCACGGATAGGAGGCTCATCCCTCGTCCTTCCTCCAAAGAAAACGCCCGTCCCGCTGCGTCAGCACGATCTTGGGTGGCAAAGGGAGTTGGTGGAATTCACTTTCGTTCTTATCCATCTGGTAGCCGGCGGTGTTGGGATAGACGAGGAGATCGCCATGGCGGGGCTCGCCCGGGAAGCGGATCTTGCGCCAGGTCAAACCCTGATATTCCATGCAACTCGATCCGCCGACCGCCGCCTGGACGGACGGCTGCTTGCGCGCCGCGTGGCACGAGGATCGGCGTTGGCAGATAGTCGCTGCCCTTCCAGTGTTCAGACAGGCTCATGCCGAGCCCGGCCACGGTGACGATGCCGGGCGTGTCGTTGCGCTTGAAGTCCTGCATCGGAAAGACGCTCATGCCGGCCCCATCCAGAAGACCGAGGGCAGCCCGGTCGTGTCGTCATGGAGGCTGATGGTCGTATCGTATTTCTCGGCGCTTTCGCTGCCCTGTCGGTAGGGTGTGGTGAAACCGACCTGTTCGATCGCCCCGTCATAGCCGAGCCTGGTGTGGGACACCGCGTCCCGCTCGGGATCGGGCAGCGGCATCATGATCTTCGTGGGGCAGCGGGACGCGCCTTCGGCACAGGATCGGGAGGCATCCTCGACCAAGGCAATGACCTCCGAGGCGGGATGTCGATGTCGGAGAGTTCGCTTCGCCGAATCACATGGACCGCAGGCCTATGCAGGTAGGCGCTGGACATCTGGCAGAACCTTCTCGTTGGAATGGAAGGCCAGCTGGCGCGCGCTCGAGCGTTCGCTGAGAAGGACGCGGGCGCTGGCCTAGCGGTGTCGAGGACGGCTGTGAGGGCTTTAGGAGCCAGGGACGAACGGTCTCGTGCCGCTCGTTCGATGCGCGTTCACAAACGAGCGAAAATCCGAAAGGCAGCATAGCATCGGCAAATCCCTTCTCAGGTCGCGCGAAGTTCTGGAAATGCTAGGCGATAGAATCGAAGAGCTATGGTTTCGCTAGTTAAATTCCGCGTGATGAACAGTCAACTGTCGGAATGAGAATTTATACTTTTGAATTTTTATAATTATAATTTGCAATCTGTATGTCGCTCGCATTGGCATTTGAAGGTCGCGCGAAGCATGGTCCGGGTACACAGCGAGGAGTGTCGGACTTTCAAGTCCCCCGGAGGCACAGCATTCGTTTTCCGCGCTTCTCTCCGCGCCCGCTGGATGGTCTGCCGGCTGACCCCATGGTCGCTTGAAAGCTCCGACACCGGAGCCCCCCCCAACTTCTCACGCACCACCTGCTTCCGGGCGGCCATCAGACTGCGTGGGCGCCCCAGAACCTTACCCTGTTCCTTCCCGGGCAGGCCCGTATGGATGTGCGCAATCAGAAGGTCGCGCTCGAACTCCGCCACCGCGTTGATGACGCTCATCGTCTTCCGGCCTGTCGAACTGGCGAGGTCGACTTCGCCCAATGCCAAGCAGTGACCCTTCACACCGGCTCTTCTCTATTCGGCGTGTTGAGGTCAAGCGCTCCGAGCTGATGTCTCGTCCTGGCTGATGCGTGATCCCTTGCGGATCATGCTTCTCTTCGGGATCGACCCGGGTGGGCCCTCCCATGATGGGATCGGAATGAGCGAGGCAGCTCGATCTGTTGCGCGTCCTGACCGTGCCAGTGGTACGATCGGTTCAAGAGCCGTAGCGAGCTTGCCTCGTTCCCCGTCCCGCAAGGGACACGTCTCCGCCAGGGCGGATCTTTCAATGATCGGTCTATTCCCGAAGGCTTGCCTCCTTCAGAGCCTGCTCATGCCGTTGCCCGTGTCCATTGGAACTCGCTTCCATCGACCCAGATGCGGTGAAGAATGACGGCCAGGCGCCGGGACAGCGCGACGATGGCCCGTTTCATGCCGCGCCGCTTGGCCAGGTTCACCGCCCAGGCCTTCAGCCAGGACCATGTGCGAACACGGGTCAGAAGCACGGTGGCCGCCTCGAACAGAAGGCCGCGCATCATCGCGTCGCCACACCGCGAGATGCGTCCGATCCGCTCCGTTTCCCCGGACTGGTTGAGCCGGGGCACCAGCCCCAGAGCGGGCCCGACGGCCTTCGAGTTCGAGAACCGGCCGGGATCGTCGATCGTGGCGACAAAGGCCAGCGACACCACCGGGCCGACGCCGGGAACGCTCATCAGCCGGCGGCACACCGGGTCCTGCCGAACCAGTTGCAGGAGCCTGCGATGAAGCGCCGCCTCGCTCGCCCGCAGACCGGCGCGTGCCGATAAGAGGCTCTCCATCACCGGCTGAAGCTCGGGCTCGTCGACGACGAGGTCACGGATCCGCGTCTCGAACTGCGGCTTGCCGACAAGACCGACCTTCAGGCCGAAGTTGCGCAGGAGACCGCGAATGTCGTTCTCGATCGCCAAGGCCTTCTCCTGGCAAATCCGTCGGGCCGACAGCAAAGCCCGGCGGCTCTGGCTTGCCGGTGTCTTCACATGCACGGGCCGGAACAGATCAACCCGCATCATCTGCGCGATGCCGCGTGCATCGTGGCGATCGCTCTTGTTCACGCGTGCCTTCAGAAAGGCTTTGGCATGACGCGTTTCGATGCAGATGACAGGTAGGCCAACCTGGCCGAGACCGGCATGCAGCCATTGCGACAAGGGGCCAGCTTCCAGCCCGACCCGGTGCAGCGGCCAGCGCGGGTCCTGAAGCACCAGAGCCAGATCGGCCGGGTCGCTCGCCACCTTGCGCTCCAGGCAGACCCGACCCGTCTCGTCCAGAATGCAGACACTCGTCTCTTTTACCGAGACGTCCAAACCCGCATAGTACCGCATGCTGCGCTTCCCTCTCTGATGCCTGTGGCTGGGATCCGATCCAGACCACGTTATCCATCAGCTCGAAGCGCAGCACCTCCACCCGTCACAGCAGCGAAGAACAGGGCGCCAAAGCCGAATACCCCATCTGTTGCGAATAGCGGAACGGGACGCGTTAATCCCGTTCTGGTCTTTCATCCGGCGATGAAGACTTGAAACAGCCCTCCGATGTACCGGGCTTCTGATCTACCCGCCAGACTGTCGACCATCGAGCGGAACTGTCCCTTGCGGAACGGGCGTATCATCGCGAACCGCCACAAAGGTCTCGCCCACGAACGAGGTCTGGGTCTGTAAAGGTTTGCGCCACTGGACACGGCGGTCGAGTTCGGGCGCATCATGCAGGATCCACCGATAGATCGTCGTGTGATCGCCCGACAGATCGCGCTCGGCCATCATCCGCTCGCGGTCTCGGTAGGTTAGCGCTTAGCGGCACTACCAGCGCAGCCAGCTTTGGATGATACCGGACGCGCAATGACGGCCCGCGAACGCCGAACTCATGCCGCCGATCCTTGAATTAAGCCGCCTTAAGCTCCGAGGCTCGCCCCCTGGATCGCCATTCGCCACAGATCCCCTGTGACGCCCTCTACTGTCAGATACGGCCGGGACAAACTCATCTTGTGGTTGGCGCGATTTACGATCCGTAGATCAAAGCCTGG
Source organism: Aureimonas sp. D3 (assembly GCF_001463805.1). Classification (NCBI taxonomy): domain Bacteria; kingdom Pseudomonadati; phylum Pseudomonadota; class Alphaproteobacteria; order Hyphomicrobiales; family Aurantimonadaceae; genus Aureimonas; species Aureimonas sp. D3. The sequence continues at coordinate 18,777 of NZ_BBWM01000020.1, forward strand.
AGGATGGTGCGAACGAGGACGCCTGTGAGGCCGCCGAACGCCGCGACGACCCAGAGTCGGGCGACGCGGCGGCCGGCGGCGGTGAGGACGGCGATGCCCGGCAGGTCCAGCGGATGCACCAGCCAGCCCGCCGCCGCGTTGACGAAGCGCGCGTCGATCTCGCCCGAGGCTTTCTGGTCGGCGAGGACCCCGAGGGCCGCGAGCCCGCCGCCGAGATATTTGCTGAGCGTCGGCGTGACGAGGTGCGGGTCGAGGCCGAGCGCGCCGAGCACCGGAGCCAGCAGCCAGTTCAGGGCGTCCAGCCCGCCCGCCGCCTTGAGCGCGGCGACGGCGGTGAGCGCCAGCGCCATGATGGGAATGGCCCCGGTGGCGATCCGGAACGCCTCCGCCCCCGCCCGGTTGATGATCGCGAGAATGCTGCGAGCCTCGTCCCCCGCGGCGTGATCGACTTCGCCGCTTTCGAGCGGACCCTCGCCCGACAGATGCCGGCCGAGAAGGTGATAGGTCGTGGCCGCCGCCACCAGCCCGCCCAGCACGGAGACCAGAAGGAACCGCCCGACATCCAGCCCAAGCGCGGCCATGGGAAACACCACGTTGGCCTGTCCCATGGCGAGCACCATGGCGAAGGTCGCGGCCAGATGACGATCCGAAACGCCGCGCCGCTCCATGGTGGTGAGCGTCGCCACCGGCGCGGCGAAGCTGACGAAGCTCACCTGCAGAAGCGCGAAGACGCTGAGGCCGAGAAGGCCGAACGGGCGCAGGAGCGGGGCGACGAGCCGCGTCACCCAGTCCAGAAACCCGGCGGCCTCCGCCAGCCGCATGATCGACAGCATCACCACCATGACGGGCAGCAGGCTGAAGAGCGAGAGCTCCACCGCTGCGCGCCCGGCCGCCATGGTGGTGCCGATCATGTCCATGGCCGCGCCTCGCTTGCCGGGTGGTTCAAGGTCTCAGGCGTCGCGATCCACCGCGAAGGGCGACCAGGCCTGGCGCTGGGCCATGATCTCCAGGCGGTTGATGTTGATATGCGGGGGCAGCGTGGCGACGTAGACGATCTGGTCGGCGATGTCCTCGGCCGTGAGCGGTGTCGTGCCGCGATAGACGGCGGCGGCGGCGGCTTCGTTGCCGCGCGTGCGCACCAGCGTGAACTCGGTTTCCGCCGCACCCGGCGCGATGTCGGTGACGCGCACCCCGGTCTTCAGGAGGTCGCAGCGCAGGTTGAGGCTGAACTGCTTCACGAAGGTCTTGGTCGCGCCATAGACATGGCTGCCCGGATAGGGCCACTCGCCGGCCACCGAGCCGATATTGATGATGCTGGCGCCGGCCCCCGTTTCGATCAGCAGCGGCAGGATGGCATGGGTCACGTTGACGAGGCCGGTGACGTTGGTGTCGATCATCGTGTGCCAGTCGGCCAGTGCCACCTGGGGCGCGGGCTCGGGCGCGAGCGCAAGCCCCGCATTGTTGACGAGCGCGGCGACACCCCGAAACGCGGGCGGCAGCGCATCCACCACGGCCTGCACGGCGGCGGAGTCCCGCACGTCGAGCGCGGCGATGTGGACCGGCACCTGGTCTTTCAGCTCGCTGGCCAGTTCCTCCAGCCGCTCGAAGCGGCGGCCGGTCAGAACGAGCGCCCAGCCCTCGCGGGCGAAGCGGCGGGCGGCCGCCCGGCCGAAGCCGGAGGTCGCGCCCGTGATGAAGGCGACGTTGGTCATGATGATGTCCTTGAGGTCGAAGGGGTTCGGCCGCGCGGGGAGCGCGGTGGAAGGCCGGGCAGGAAAGGAAGCGGCCGCTCAGCCGGGTTTGTTCAGTCCATGCGCTCCAGGAACTTGCGCACGCGCTCCGAATCCGGGTTGCCGAAGAATTTCTCCGGCGGTGCTTTCTCGATGATGAGGCCCTTTTCGAGAAAGACGACCTGATCCGACACGGCTCGCGCGAAGTCCATCTCGTGCGTGACGACGATCATCGTATAGCCTTCGGCCGAGAGATCGCGCATCACCTGAAGCACCTCGCCGACGCGCTCGGGGTCGAGCGCCGAGGTCGGCTCGTCGAACAGGATCACCTCCGGGCTCATGGCGAGCGCGCGGGCGATGGCCACGCGCTGCTTCTGACCGCCCGACAGGGTGAAAGGATAGACCTCGGCCTTTTCCAGAAGGCCGACCTTTTCGAGAAGGCGCAGGGCCTCCTCGCGCGCCTGCGCCTTGGGCACGCCCTTCACCTGCACCGGCGAGATCATGACATTCTCGACCACGCTCAAGTGCGGCCAGAGGTTGAAGCTCTGGAACACCATGCCGGCGCGGGCGCGGATGGCGGCCATCTCGCGATTGGTCATCTTGCGCTTCTTGGCCTCGTTGAAGCCGATGCGCTCGCCCGCGATGCGGATCAGGCCGCTATCGGGCTCCTCCAGCCAGTTGATGCAGCGCAGCATGGTGGATTTGCCCGAGCCCGAGGAGCCGAGCACGCTGACCACCTCGCCCCGGTTCACCGTCAGGTCGATGTCGCGCAGCACCTCGATGCCGGAAAAGCTCTTGCAGAGTTTTTGGATTTCGACCGCTGGCCGTTCAGACATTCTCGAAGCCTCGCTGGGTGCCGAACACGCCCGCCTTCTTGACGGCGAGTTCGAGGCAGAGGGTGATGGCCCAGTAGAGGGCGATGACGACCACGAAGGCCTCAGTGGGAATGAAGTAGCGGGCCTGAAGCGCGTTGGCCGCGGCCGTCAGCTCCTGCACGGTGATGATGGCGAGAAAGGACGTGTCCTTCAGCGCGTAGATCAGCTGGTTGCCGATCAGCGGCCGGGTGCGCAGCAGAAGCTGCGGCAGGACGATGCGCAGGAAGGTCGTGCGCGGCAGGAAGCCATAGGCCTTGGCGGCTTCCACCGTGCCGGGCGGCAGGACCATGCGCGCCCCGCGCAGGATCTCGGCGAAATAGGCGCCGTGATAGATCACCATGGCGAGAAGCCCAGCGGTCACGGCCGACAGGCGCAGCCCGAGCTGGGGCAGGCCGTAATAGAGGAGATAGGCGAGCACCAGAAAGGGCAGCGCGCGCATGGCGTTGACGCCGCCTCGCAGGGCGTAGGCGAGCCGTTCGCCCCCCTCCATGCCGTAGACGAGGAGGCAGCCGAGAAGAAAGGCGCCGGCGGAGGACAGGGCGAAGATCCAGACCGTCAGCCAGAGGCCCGACAGGATGATGCCGCTATTGTCCCAGAGGATGAGCCATTCGGTCATGCGCGCGCTCCTACATGGCCAGCCGGCTGGCCTTCCGCTCGGCCAGGGACTGGAGTTTGATGAGCACGCCGATGATGGCCATGTAGAGAAGGGCGGCGGCCAGAATGGGGGGAAGCGGCTGATAGGTCACGGCGCTGATCCGGTTGGTGACGCGCGTCAGATCGACAAGGCCGATAATGGCGATGGCCGGGCTGCTCTTGATGAGAAAGGACATCTCGTTGACGAGGCCAGGCAGGCTGGTGGTGATCATCTGCGGCAGCATGATGTGGCGAAAGAAGGTGACGGGCGTCATGCCGCAGGCCAGCGCCGCCTCGCGCTGCTCGCGCGAGAAGTTCAGAAAGGCGGTGCGCCAGATCTCGGCGTTGAAGGCCGAGGTGTTGAGCGTCAGCGCCAGGATCGCGGCGGTGGTGCGGTCGAGCGGGAACCCGAAGCGGGGCGCGGCGAGAAACAGGAACAGAACCAGCGTGACGAGCGGCGTGGCGCGCGCCAGGCTCGTGTAGAGCGCCAGGATCGTATCCAGCACCGGAATGCGCGCCGAACGCAGGAGCGCGATGCCAAGGCCGATCACCAGACCCAAGGCAATCGCGGTGCCCGAAATCCAGAGAGTGACCCACGCGCCTTCGAGAAGCAGGAACCAGGCTTTTTGCGTCATGTCCGACCTTGGATCGATGGGGGCGCCGCCCGCCGGCTTGTGCGCCATGCGGGCGGCGGGTGGATCAGTTCAGGCCGGCCAGCGTGTGGAACTGCGTGACGTCCTTGATCGGCTCGGCCGGAAGGTTGGGGAAGGCTTCGCCGAACCATTTGGTCTGAAGGGCGGCGAGGCGGCCGTTGTCGCGCACCTCCTTCATGAAGGCGGTGGCGAACTCCAGAAGCTCGGGGCTTTCCTTGGGGATCGGCCAGGCGGCGAAGCCGGGGCCGGACACCGCGATGCCCTTCTCGAAGACATCGCCACGGTTCTTGACGAGATCGTTGACGGAGATCAGCGCGTTGATGACGTAATCCAGCCGCCCGTTGGCGAGATCGGCATAGGCTTCCGGATAGGACTGATATTCGACGACTTCGCCGATCTCGCAGTTCTTGTCGGCCATCATCTTCTTGAGTTCGGGCAGGCGGGCGAGTAGCGCGCTGCCGGCCTGGAGGCCGACGGTCTTGCCGCAGAGGCTGGCGATGTCGCTCAAGCTGTCGTCGCCCTTGCGCTTGACGTAATAGTGCTGGGCCGAGGCGAAGGGCGGGGCGAAGTTGAAGACGCGCAGCCGGTCGTCGGTGACGAGCGCGCCGGTGAAGGCCATGTCGTACTGGCCCGACGAGACCGAGGCCAGAAGGCCCGTCCAGGGCAGGATTTCCTGTTTCACCTCGAAGCCCTGCTTCTTGGCGAAGGCCTGAAGATCCTCCAGAAGCTCTTTGTGGAAGCCCTCCGGCTGGCCGTCCACGATGAAGTTGAACGGGGCGTAGTCGTCTTCGGTGGCGACCGTCATCGCGCCCTTGGCCTTGATCTCCTTCATGTCGGCCTGCGCGACCGAGAGCGAGGAGAGAACGGCGCCGGCCATCAAGAGGCCGCGCAGAAGGTGTGTCGGTCGCAAAGCCTGGGCCATGGGTGTCCTGCGCATGTCGGATACTCCTCGAAGGGGATGCGGGAGGCGGCTCGGTCGTCTCTGCCACCGAATTGAGCGGATCATAGGAATGCCTATTCCGTCAGCGATAGGACCAGTTTTGCAGCGCGCTTGTGTCAGGTTGCGCTGCATGATCTTGCGGCGATCCGTGCGGCCAGCCGCCCAGCCCCCGCCGCATCTGCCTCGCCGTGACGGCGAAACTGGTCCTATCGACTGGCCAAATTGGCCCTCTAGGATCGGTCCCGGCAGGGGCGCGGGTGCCATCCGGCCCATCCCCGCCTCCCATCGCCCACCCGTTCGAAGGGCCGGGCTCCAAGGATCATCGCCATGCGTGCTGCCAGGTTCGCGGGCGGCATGGGCGCTTCCGCAGCGGGAGCGCTCGCGCCGCGCTCTGCCCTTCTCGACCGATCCCGAGGCTGCCGTCGCCTCGCCCATCGCTGCTCATCCGGCGCGATGGCGAGGCGGGCGGAGCCGTGTGGCGCGCATTTTGCATGGCCCCGCCTCGCAGACGATGCGGAGCGAGCGATGATCGACCATTTCCTTCCTGTGCGGTTCGACGCAGCGCGAGGGTTGCAGGAGCAGCTGCGCGAAGCGCTGGTGACCGCCATCCTCGGTGGCGGCTTTCCGGCCGACCAACCGCTTCCCTCGTGCCGCAAGCTCGCCACTCAACTGCACGTGTCGCGCAACACGGTGAACCTCGTCTACGAGAGCCTGCTCGACAGCGGCTATATCGTGAGCCAGCCGCGCCGGGGCTTCTTCCTGGCGCCCGCCTATGCCGAAGGAGCTGCGGGCGCGCGAAGCCTTGGCGAGACAGCCGTCACGAACGCCGGAGAGCGTGCGAGCGAGGCGGACGAGCCGGATTGGGACCGGCGCTTCAAGCTGCGGCCGGGCCTGACCTCGGGCGTCTTCCGCCCGCAGGACTGGGCGCGCTTTCCCTATCCCTTCGTCTATGGCCAGCCGATGCGCGATCTCTTTCCGCTGGAGCGCTGGCGCGAGGCCTCGCGCAAGGCGCTGCGCCGGGAAACGGCCTCCTCCTGGCTGCACGACCGCTTCGACCGCGACGACGACATGCTGGTGGAGCAGCTGCGCACGCGCGTTCTGCCCAAGCGCGGCGTCTGGGCCAAGCCCAGCGAAATCCTCGTCACGCTCGGCTCGCAGAACGCGCTCTATCTGATCGCCGCGCTTTTGATGAACGGCCAGACCCGCGTGGCCATGGAAACGCCGGGCTTTCGTGACGCGCTGTCGATCTTCGAGCTGCACGGCGCGAAGGTGCAGCTGCATCCGCTGGACGAGGAGGGCATGGCGCTCTCGCCTGATCTGGGCGCGTGCGACTATCTTTATCTCACGCCCAGCCATCAGGTGCCGACGGGCATCGTCATGAGTCCGGCCCGCCGCGCGCTTCTGATGGAGGGCGTGCGCGCCCACGACCAGATCCTGATCGAGGACGATTACGACGCCGAGCTCAATCTCGACCGGGACGCGCTGCCGGCGATCAAGGCGGGCGACACGAGCGGGCGCGTGATCTACCTCAGCAGCCTGTCCAAGCCCTTTTCGCCCGGCCTGCGGCTCGGCTATCTCGTGGCCGACGCCGAGCTGGTGGACGAGCTGCGCTCGCTGCGCCGCCTGATGTATCGCCACCCGCCGCTGAACAACCAGCGCATGATGGCCGAGTTTCTGGCGCAGGGCTATTATGACGCGCATCTGCGCGCCTTTCGCGCCGAGCACGCGCGCCGCCGCGACGCCTTGAGCCAGGCGCTGACCCAGGATCTCGACAGCTGCCGGCAGATCGGCTCGCCCAGCGCCAGCGCCTTCTGGCTGGCAGCGCCCGGCGCGGTGGACACGCGCAAGCTCGCCTGGGCCGCCGCGCGCCAGGGCGTCGTGTTCGAATATGGCGAGCAGTTCTTTTTCGAAGGGGCCGCGCCGACCCATTTCATGCGCCTTGGCTTCAACGCCATCGAGGCGCAGCGCATCCCCAAGGGGGTCGAGCTTCTGGCTGCCGCCATGGACCGCATCTGACAAGTCGCCGGGCGAGCCGTCCGGATTCTTCCGCCTTTCCATCACCGCCGGACCCTTGCGTCCGGCGCGGGGGACCCCGCGTCCTCGCCATTTCAGGAGACCACCCGCCTTGGCCCATGAATTCAACGTCCAGGCCGGCGCGCCGGCGCTGTTGCGCAACCAGTCGCTCGATACGGACGCCGTCCGGCAGGCGCGGATCGATCTGGCGGCCTGCTTTCGCATGGCCGCTCGGCTGGGCCTGCAGGAAGGCATCTGCAACCATTTTTCGGCAGTGGTGCCGGGCCATGACGATCTGTTTCTCGTCAATCCCTATGGTTGGGCCTTTGCGGAACTCAGCGCCTCCAAGCTCCTGATCTGCGACTTCGCGGGCCATGTGATCGCGGGCGAGGGCCAGCCGGAGGCGACGGCCTTCTATATCCACGCGCAGCTGCACAAGGCGCTGCCGCGCGCCACGGCCGCCTTTCATACGCATATGCCCAACGCCACGGCGCTCGCCATGACCGAAGGCCCGCCGCTTGTCTGGGCCGGGCAGACGGCGCTGAAATTCTACGGCCGCACCGCCGTGGACGAGGACTATAACGGCCTCGCGCTGGACGAGACCGAAGGCCAGCGCATCGCGGCCACGATCGGCGAGGCCGACATCGTCTTCATGAAGAACCATGGCGTGATGGTGCTGGGGCCGACCATCGCCGAGGCCTTCGACGATCTCTATTATCTGGAGCGCGCCGCAGAAGCGCAGGTAAAGGCCATGTCTCTCGGCCGCCCGCTCAAGCCTATCGCCCCGGATATCGCCGAGCGTGCCTATCGGCAGATGCGCGAAGGCGATCCCGAGAGCGCGCGGCTGCATCTGGAAAGCGTCAAGCGCCAGCTCGCGCGCTCCGAACCCGACTTCATGCACTGACGCAACGCCCCTCTCCTTTCAGGAACGCCCCACATGAACGCCATTCCCCAT
>NZ_BBWM01000021.1:0-556 GCF_001463805.1 Aureimonas sp. D3
TGCCGTGCGCGACCAGCTTGTCAAGCTGAACTATTTCGCCCAGTCCGCCGGCTCCATTCCCGGATCGCTTTTCGCCGAGAAGCTCCTGGAGAAGATGCCCGGCCTGTCGCGCGTCTACTTCAACAATTCCGGCTCGGAGGCCAACGAGAAGGTCTTCAAGATGGTCCGGCAGATCGCCGAGCGCCATCATGGCAGCCAGAAATGGAAGATCCTCTACCGCGAGCGCGACTATCACGGCACCACGATCGGCACCCTCGCCGCCTCCGGCCAGCTGCAGCGCGCCGCCATGTACGGGCCGTACCCGGACGGCTTCGTCATGGTTCCGCACTGCCTGGAATACCGCAAGCAGTGGGATGTCGAGAACTATGGCGAGCGGGCGGCCGACGCCATTGAGGAGGTGATCCTGCGCGAGGGGCCGGACACGATCGGCCTTCTGTGCCTCGAACCCGTGACGGCCGGGGGCGGCGTCATCGTGCCGCCTGAGGGCTACTGGCCGCGCGTGCAGGAGATCTGCCGCAAGTACGACATTCTCCTGCATATCGATGAGGTGGTCTGT
>NZ_BBWM01000022.1:0-48859 GCF_001463805.1 Aureimonas sp. D3
AGAGAAGCACGCCGTCATCGGCGATGTGCGCGGGCTCGGCCTGTTCCAGGGGGCGGAGTTGGTGAAGGATCGCGCGACCAAGGAGCCGGTGGACGAGAAGAGCGTGGCGCGCGTCATCGCGGAAGCGGGCGCGCGGGGCGTGATGATCGGCGCGTCGAACCGCTCGATCCCCGGCCTCAACAACACGCTCTGCCTTGCCCCGGCGCTGGTGGCCAACGCCGCCGAGATCGACGCCATCACCACCGCCATCGACGGCGCGCTGACGGCCGTGTTCGGCTGATCGGGGAGCCATGCGTGAGCCCCGCCGACAAAGGTGGGGCTCGCGATCGACGGGTCTTCAGAAGATCGAACCACTTCGAACCGGACTCTTCCACTTGTGATCCCGGCGGAGGGACGCGGAAAAGTCGGTGAAGACGGCGATTTTCACGGAAGGTGCAGACTGCGTTCGTCATGGAGGACGCCGAGGAGGGGTCGGTTGCATCCAAGGGCTGCTGGACGGCGAGTGTCTCGGCGGCGACGGTCTCGTGCGCGCGTCTGGAGCGGATCGAGCCACGGACGGAGCCTCCCTTTTGTCGCTCTCGCAGACCTCCCTCCGTGAACAGACAGACGACGCAGATGGCTGTTGCCGCGCCTGGAAATGCCAGGCAGCGACATCACCGCCCGCTTGAACTCAACGCCAACAACCACGGCCGCGACGAGCGCCGTGACGTCGAGCGGTCCTACACCGGGAATGACGAGCAGACGCTGGCGGTCCTCGTCGGCGACGGTCCTCGCGTCGCTCTCTCTGGTTCCGCTTGCGATATCGGTTACGAGGCTGCGCGACTCGTACCAGGGCTGTCAGCAGGATGGCGCCTCCGCGTGGATGACGTCGAGGGCTCGTCAATGATCCGTGTCGGCCTCCCTCGTGCCATGTGGCGTCGCCTCCCTGTGAACCAAGCCCCCCCTCCAGCCAAGGCGAGGCGTTAATTGAGGACTGCGGTCAGGCGGCCCGCCAGCCGCTCGCGCACATCCGGCACGAAGCGCATGTCACCGCATCCCAAACAGCGTGTCGTCGGGCGCGAAAGGCCAGTCTTTGAACCGCAAACGCCCCCTTGGATCCTCTGCTGCTTCCGCCCAGGGCACATAGGCTCGCAACGCGCTGACCACGTTTGCGACGATGCCCTTCAAGAGGTCGAATGAAGACGTCCGGCAACCTTCCTTCGGATCGCGACGAACCACGTTGCAACGGGCGATTGACAGATCGTATTTTGGTATACCATGATACGGTACGTTTTGAAGGTCGAGAGGGCTTCCTGAGATGGACATTCGCAAAACGCTGCTGCAGGTCGAGACGACCTTGGTCGAGGGCGGCAAGGCGGCACCGGTTCCGCTCAAGCTCTTCACCGCCATCGCAGTGGTGCGGAACCCTTGGGCCGGGCGCGGCTTCGTGGAAGATCTGAAGCCCGAGATCCATGCCGGCGCGCCGATCCTGGGCGAGCTTCTGACCCGCATGATCCTCGACGCGGTCGGCTCGGGCGAGGCGGTGGAGGCCTATGGCAAGTCGGCCGTGGTCGGGCTTGACGGTGAGATCGAGCACGCTTCGGCGCTGATCCACACGCTGCGTTTCGGCAATCATTACCGGCAGGCGGTCGGCGCGAAATCCTACCTCGCCTTCTGCAACACCCGAGGGCCCGCCAACGCGCCCGTCATGATCCCGCTCATGGACAAGAACGACGAAGGCCGCCGTTCCCATTACCTGACGATCCAGACATCGGTGCCAGACGCGCCGGCCGCGAACGAAATTCTGGTCGCGCTCGGCGCGTCCGTGGGCGGGCGTCCGCACCACCGCATCGGCGACCGCTATCAGGACCTCAAGGATCTGGGCCACGATGTCGCCAACCCCGCAGCGGTCTAGGACGGCGGGCGGCACCGCTTTCCACGAGGCCGGCTCGGGCGAGCCGCTCGTCCTCGTGCATGGCGTGGGGATGCGGCTGGACGCCTGGGGCCCGCAGATCGAGGCCCTGTCGCGCACGCACCGCGTCATCGCGCTGGACATGCCGGGGCACGGCGAGAGCGCGCCCCTGCCGGCGAGCGCGCCGCTCCAAGCCTTCGTGGACTGGCTCGGCCGGACGCTCGACGAACTGGCGCTGGACCGGGTCAATCTCGCCGGCCATTCCATGGGCGCGCTGATCGCCGGCGGCTCGGCTGCGCGCTTCGGCCCGCGCATCGCCCGCGTCGCGCTGCTTAACGGCGTGTATCGCCGCTCGCCGGAAGCGCGCGCCGCCGTGCTCGCCCGCGCGGCCGAGATCGCCGGAGGCGGCGCGGTGGATTTCGACGGGCCGCTCCGGCGCTGGTTCGGCGAAGGCGCGGAGCATGAACCCGCCTACCGCCTGACGCGCGGCTGGCTCAGCCGCGTGGACCCGGCCGGCTACGCCACGGCCTATGCCGCCTTTGCCGGCGGCGACGCGACCTATTCCGATACCTGGCCCGAGATCGAATGCCCCGCCCTCTTCGTGACGGGCGACGGCGACCCCAATTCCACGCCCGCCATGAGCCGGGCCATGGCCGAGGCCGCGCCCAAGGGCGAGGCCGCTATCATCGAGGGCCACCGTCATATGGTGAACCTCACCGCGCCGGACGAGGTGAACCGGCTTCTATCGGACTGGTTGCGACGCTGACGAACTCCCCGGAGGAAACGGCATGACCTCTTTCGACCCCCGCGCCCTGCGCGACGCCTTCGGCGCCTTCGCCACCGGCGTCACCGTCGTCACCACCCGAACCGCTGAGGGCGGCCCGATCGGCTTCACCGCCAATTCCTTCGCCTCCGTCTCGCTCGATCCGCCTCTGCTTCTGGTGTGCCTCGCCAAGACCTCACGCAACTATGCCCATGTCACGGGCGCGTCGGGCTTCGCGGTCAATATCCTCGCCGAAGACCAGAAGGACGTCTCCAACACCTTCGCGCGGCCGGTCGAGGATCGGTTCTTGGCGGTGGAATGGCACGACGGGCCGGTGGGCTCCCCGGTCTTCCCGGCGGCGGCGGCGTGGTTCGACTGCACAACGGACCGGATCGTGGACGCGGGCGACCACGCCATCCTGATCGGGCGCGTCGGCGGCTTCGAGAATTCCGGTCGCAACGGGCTCGGCTATGTCCGTGGCGGCTATTTCACGCCCTCGCTCGAAGCCAAGGCCGCAAGAGCCGCCACGAACGAGGAGACGATCGTCTCGGCCGTGGTGGAGCGCGCCGGCGAGATCCTGCTGGTGTCCGAAGCGGACGGGCGTTTCGCCCTTCCCGGCACGATGCTCGGCGAGCGCGATCCGGTGGCGGCGATCGAGGCCGATCTCTCCGAACGGCTCGGGCTGGAGATCGCGGCCGGTTATCTCTTCTCGGTGTTCGAGGACCGGGCGGGGCGGCGTCAGAACATCGTCTATCGCTCCGTCGCGGAAGCGGGCGAGCCGAAGACGGGCCGCTTCTTCCCGCTGGACGCGCTGCCCATGGACCGGCTCGCCACGACTCACGCCGCCGACATTCTCAGGCGCTTCGTCTCCGAGCGGGCGCTCGGCAATTTCGGCGTCTATGTCGGCAACGAGACCGCCGGCCAGGTTCACCCGCTGGCACGAAAGGCCTGACCCATGAAGTTCTCCCTTTTCGCCCATATGGAGCGCCTCGACGCGGGCCAGCGGCAGGAAAACCTCTACGAGGAGTTTCTCCAGCTCTGCGAGATCGCCGACCGGGGCGGGATGCACGCCATCTGGACCGGCGAGCATCATGGCATGGACTTCACCATCGCGCCCAACCCGTTCGTGACCATCGCCGATCTCGCCTCGCGCGTGAAACAGGCCCGGCTCGGCACGGGCACGGTGATCGCGCCCTTCTGGCACCCGATCAAGCTGGCGGGCGAAGCGGCGATGACCGATCTCATCACGCGCGGACGGCTCGACCTCGGCATCGCGCGCGGGGCCTATTCCTACGAATACGAGCGGCTGCACCCCGGCCTCGACGCCTGGGGCGCGGGTCAACGGATGCGCGAGCTGATCCCGGCGGTGAAGAACATCTGGGCTGGCGACTATGCCCACGAGGGCGAGTTCTGGACCTTCCCGTCCACGACCTCCGCGCCCAAGCCCGTGCAGGCCGGCGGGCCGCCCATCTGGGTGGCGGCACGCGATCCCAACAGCCATGAATTCGCCGTCGCCAACGATTGCAACGTGCAGGTGACGCCGCTCTGGCAGGACGATGGCGAAACGCAGACGCTGATGGAGCGGTTCGAGGCGGCCTGCGCGGCGCACCCGCAGAAGGCGCGTCCGAAGATCATGCTCCTGCGCCACACCTATGTCGGCTCGGACGAGGCCGATGTCGCCGAGGCCGCGCGCGAGCTGTCGGTCTATTACAACTACTTCTTCGCCTGGTTCAAAAACGAGCGGCCCGTCCATCAGGGCCTGATCGAGCGCCTGTCGCCCGAGGAACTCGCCGCCAATCCGATGATCTCGGCGGACGCCATGCGGCGCAACAATGTGGTGGGCGAACCCGGCGAGGTGATCGATCGCATCAAGGCCTACGAGGCCATGGGATATGACGAATATTCCTTCTGGATCGACACCGGCATGAGCTTCGAGCGCAAGAAGGCCTCGCTCGAACGCTTCATCGCCGAGGTCATGCCGGCCTTCGGAGCCTGATCCGATGCGAAGCTTCCAGTCCTATATCGACGGCGCCTTCACCGATGGCGAGGCGCGGTTCGAAAGCCTCGACCCCGCCACCGGCGCGCCCTGGGCCGAGATGCCCGAAGCGCGCGAGGGCGATGTGGACCGCGCCGTGCGGGCCGCCGACCGCGCTCTGTGGGACGGCGAATGGCCGCGCCTCACGCCGAGCGCGCGCGGCAAGCTCCTCTACCGCCTCGCCGATCTCGTGGCAGAGAATGCGCAGGTTCTGGCGGAGCTGGAAACGCGCGACACGGGCAAGATCATCCGCGAGACATCGGCGCAGATCGCCTATGTCGCGGACTATTACCGCTATTATGCGGGGCTGGCCGACAAGATCGAAGGCGCGGTCCTGCCGATCGACAAGCCCGATATGGAGGTCTGGACGCGGCGCGAGCCGGTCGGCGTCGTCGCCGCCATCGTGCCGTGGAACAGCCAGCTCTTCCTGGCCGCCGTCAAGCTCGGCCCGGCGCTGGCGGCGGGCTGCACGCTCGTCGTCAAGGCCTCCGAGGACGGGCCGGCCCCGCTTCTGGAATTTGCCCGTCTCGTCCACGAGGCCGGCTTTCCGCCCGGCGTCGTCAATATCCTCACCGGCTTCGGGCCGGCCTGCGGCTCGGCGCTGACGCGCCATCCGCTCGTCGCCCATGTCGCCTTCACCGGGGGGCCGGAAACGGCGCGCCATATCGTGCGGGGCTCGGCCGAGAACCTCGCCTCGACCTCGCTGGAACTCGGCGGCAAGTCGCCTTTCCTCGTCTTTGCCGACGCCGATCTCGAAAGCGCGGCCAATGCGCAGGTCGCCGCCATCTTCGCCGCCACGGGCCAGAGCTGCGTCGCGGGCTCGCGCCTTCTGGTGGAGCGCGCCGCCAAGGAGTGGATGCTGGCGCTCTTGACGCAGAAGGCAGAGCGCGTCGCCATCGGCGCGCCGCTCGACCGCGCGACGGAAGTCGGCCCGCTCTGCACGCGGCGCCAGCGCGAGCATATTCAGGGGCTGGTGGATCGCTCGCTCCAGGCCGGCGCGACGCTCGTCACGGGCGGGCGTGTGCCGGAAGGCGAAGGCTGGTTCTACCCGCCGACCATTCTCGACTGCGACGGCGCTGCCTCGCCCTCGCTGGCGGAGGAGTTCTTCGGCCCCGTCCTGTCGGTCGTCTCTTTTGAGAGCGAGGCGGAGGCGATCCGGCTCGCCAACGACACGGCCTTCGGCCTCGCGGCCGGCATCTTCACCACGAGCCTGACGCGGGCGCATCGGGTCTCCCGCGCCATCCGCTCGGGCGTCGTCTGGATCAACACGTACCGCGCCGTCTCGCCCATCGCCCCCTTCGGCGGCTTCAAGCGGTCCGGCCACGGGCGCGAAGGCGGGCTTGCCGCCGCGCTCGACTACACAAGGACGAAAACCGTCTGGCTGCGCACCTCGGACGATCCGATCCCGGACCCGTTCGTGATGCGCTGAGAGCCCGTTCGACAACCCGTCGGCGGAGGGCCGGCGAGGGAATTTTTGTCCCCGTGATCAGCCAAACGCAGTCGACGCTAGGTCAGCATCGACTGACATTGGCAACGAAACGGGGGGCGAAAAGGACCTGCTGGGCCGACCCGAACGGGTCGTCGAACGGGCTCCAACGGATCGGCCCCGGACCGGGGCCAGGGAGGACCGGCGCGCCGCGAAGGCGCGCCGATGGAATGCAGGCCGTGACAGCCCCTCGAACCCTCGGAGCACAGATCTCATGAAACGCGCATTCCTTCTCTCGGCGCTTCTCGCCGCCGCAGCGCCGATCGTCGTCGCCCTGCCGGCGTCTGCCGCCGACATGGTCTTCACCAGTTGGGGCGGCACGACGCAGGACGCGCAGAAGGCGGCTTGGGCCGATCCTTTCGCGGCCAAGGCCGGCGTCAACGTCCTGATGGACGGGCCGACCGACTACGGCAAGCTGAAGGCCATGGTGGAGGCCAAGGGCGTCACCTGGGATGTGGTGGATGTCGAGGGCGACTACGCCGTGCAAGCGGGCCAACAGGGGCTTCTGGAGCCGCTGGACTTCGGCGTGATCGACAAGACCAAGCTCGACCCGCGCTTCGTCACCGACCATTCGGTCGGCTCCTTCTATTATTCCTTCGTGATCGGCTGCAATTCGGGCGCGGTCGCCGCCTGCCCCAAGACCTGGGCCGACCTCTTCGACACCACCAAGTTTCCGGGCAAGCGGACCTTCTACAAGTGGTCCGCCCCCGGCGTGATCGAGGCGGCGCTTCTGGCCGATGGCGTACCCGCCGACAAGCTCTATCCGCTCGATCTCGACCGCGCCTTCAAGAAGCTCGACACGATCAAGTCGGATATCATCTGGTGGTCGGGCGGCGCGCAGTCGCAGCAGCTTCTGGCCTCCGCCGAAGCGCCCTACGGCTCCTTCTGGAACGGACGCCTGACCGCGCTCGCCCATGACGGCGTGCCCGTCGAGACCTCCTGGGACGGCAATATCACCGCCGCCGACGCCCTCGTCGTGCCCAAGGGCACGAAGAACAAGGAGAACGCGATGAAGTTCATCGCCTTCGCGACCTCGCCCGAGGCGCAGGCCCAGATGGCGGCGCTGACGGGATACGCCCCGACCAACACGGCCTCGCCCGCGCTGATGGACCCCGCCGTCGCCAAGACCCTGCCGGACCAGCAGAAGGCGAGCCAGGTCAATGCCGACATGGCCTATTGGGCGCAGCACCGCGACGAGATCGGCACCCGCTGGTACGCCTGGCAGGCGCAGTAAGGGGCGGCGGATCGAGGCGGCCCCGCGCGCCGCCTCGCCCGCGCTTCCGCTTCCCTGCCCCTGACCCAGAAGGGCGAGAGACCATGTCCCATCTCACCAACAGTCCGGCCCTGATCGCGCGCCCGCAGCGGCGGCGCTGGCTGCCTGCCGGGCTCGGCCCGGCGGTCCCGGCGCTGCTGCTTCTCTTCGTCTTCTTCGTCGTACCCGTGGTGTCGCTGCTTCTGCGCAGCGTTCTCGAACCCCAACCGGGCCTTCAGAACTACGAGACGCTGCTCGGCTCCCAGACCTATCTGCGCGTCTTCCTGAACACGTTCACCGTGTCCGGCCTCGTGACGGCGCTCGCCGTCCTGATCGGTTTTCCGGTGGCCTGGTCGCTCGCCATCATGCCGCCGAGCTGGTCGCGCATCGTCTTCGCCATTCTGCTTCTGTCGATGTGGACCAACCTCCTGGCCCGCACCTATGCCTGGATGGTGCTGCTCCAGCGCACCGGCATCATCAACAAGACCTTGATGAATCTCGGTATCATCAGCCAGCCGCTGACGCTCGTGAACAATCTCGTCGGCGTCACGATCGGCATGGTCTATATCATGCTGCCCTTCATCATCCTGCCGCTCTACGGCGTCATCCGGCGCATCGATCCGGCCATTCTCCAGGCGGCTGCGCTGTGCGGGGCGACGCGCTGGCAGTGCCTCTGGCGCGTTCTCGTGCCGCTGGCCGCGCCCGGCATGGCGGCGGGCGCGCTCATGGTCTTCGTTATGTCGCTGGGTTACTTCGTGACGCCCGCGCTGCTCGGCGGCACGTCCAACATGATGCTCGCCGAACTCGTCGCCCAGTTCGTCCAGTCACTCGTCAACTGGGGCATGGGCAGCGCGGCGGCCTTCGTGCTCCTCGTCGTGACGCTGGCGCTCTACGCGCTGCAGCTCAAGCTCTTCGGCACGTCCGAAATGGGAGGGCGCTGACATGCTGCTGCATTTCGAGCGCCTCGGCTGGTGGCGCTATGTCCTGATCGCGATCACGCTTCTGACGACGGCCTTCCTGCTCCTGCCCATCCTCTTCATCGCGGCGCTCTCCTTCGGCTCGTCGCAATGGCTGATCTTCCCGCCGCCCTCCTGGACGCTGCGCTGGTACGCCGAGTTCTTCGCCGATCCGCGCTGGCTGGAATCGGCCTGGGTCAGCTTCCAGATCGCCTGTCTCGTCACGCTCTTCTCGGTCGGCATCGGGCTCTGCGCCTCCTTCGCGTTGGTACGAGGCCGGTTCCGGGGGCGCGAGGCGCTCAAAGCCCTGTTCCTGACGCCGATGATCCTGCCCGTCGTGGTGCTGGCGGTGGCGCTCTACGCGTTCTTCCTGCGCGTCGGGCTGAACGGCACGGTGACGGGCTTCGTGATCGCCCATCTCGTGGTCGCCCTGCCCTTCTCGATCCTCGCGATCACCAACGCGCTGGAGGGTTTCGACAAGTCGATCGAGGATGCGGCCGTGCTCTGCGGCGCGAGCCCGCTGGAGGCCAAGATCCGCATCACGCTGCCCTCGATCGGGCACGGGCTCTTCTCGGCGGCGATCTTTTCCTTCCTGACCTCGTGGGACGAGGTGGTTCTGGCGATCTTCATGGCGAGCCCGACGCTCCAGACGCTGCCCGTGCGCATCTGGACCGTGCTGCGCCAGGATCTGACGCCGGTCATCGCCAGCGCCTCGACGCTGCTCGTCCTCTTCACCATCGCCCTCATGGTGCTCGCCGCCCTGGTGCGAAAAGGATTCAAGTCGTGAGCGATCCGTTCCTGCAAATCCGTGGCATCCGCAAGGAATATGGCAAGCTGGTCGCCGTCCAGAATGTCGATCTCGATATCCGTCGCGGCGAGTTCATGACCTTTCTCGGCCCCTCCGGCTCGGGCAAGTCCACGACGCTCTACATCCTGGCCGGCTTCGAGTCGCCCAGCTCGGGCGACATTCTTCTGAACGGTCAGTCGCTTCTCTCCACGCCCTCGCATCTGCGCCAGATCGGCATGGTGTTCCAGCGCTACACGCTGTTTCCCCATCTGACGGTCGGCGAGAACATCGCCTTCCCCCTGAAGGTGCGCCGGCGCTCCAAGGCCGAGATCGACGCCAAGGTGCGCGAGATGCTGCGCCTCGTCCGGCTCGAAGGCTTCGAGGATCGCAAGCCCGCGCAGATGTCGGGCGGCCAGCAGCAGCGCGTGGCGCTGGCCCGCGCGCTCGCCTACGACCCGCCGGTGCTTCTGATGGACGAGCCGCTGTCGGCGCTCGACAAGAAGCTGCGCGAGGAAATCCAGCACGAGATCCGCCGCATCCACCAGGAAACGGAAGTGACGATCCTCTATGTCACGCACGACCAGGAAGAGGCGCTGCGCATGTCCGATCGCATCGCCGTCTTCTCCAAAGGCGTGATCGATCAGGTCGGCACGGGCTCGCAGCTCTATGCCGAGCCCGCGACGCGCTTCGTCGCCGAGTTCATCGGCGACAGCGACTTCCTCTCCTGCGCGGTGCTTGCCTCCGACGGGCATGTGGCGGATGTCCGCCTCGGCCCCGATCTCGTGGTGCCAGGCGTGCCCGTCCATGGCGGCGGCGGCCGGCAGAACAAGGGCTCGCTGCTTCTGCGCCCCGAGCGCCTGCATCTCCATCGCCGCGAGCCGGAGGACGCGCGCACGCTCCCCGTGCGGGTGGACGACATGACCTTTCTCGGCTCGAACGTCCATGTCGCGGCGCGCACGAGCTGGGGTGAAACGGTGTCGGTGCGCCTGCCCTTCGGCCACGAGGCGATCAGCGGCCTGTCGAAAGGCGATACGGTGTGGCTTGGCTTCGATCCACACGCCACGCATGTCTTCTGCTGATAGACACCATGTCGAACCTTCGACAGGAAACGGAACGAGCATGACAGTGGCAAGCTCCACGGCCCCCGACCCGCGCCGCACGCGCCTGCGCGTCGAGCGCCCGCAACGCACGCTGCGCGAGCTGACGCTGGAGAAGATGCGCGAATCCATTCTGGAGCGCTATTTCAAGCCCGGCGAGCGGCTGGTGGAGCGCGACCTGTGCGAGCAGCTCGGCGTCAGCCGCACCATCGTGCGCGAGGTGCTGCGCCATCTGGAATCGGAAGGGCTGGTGTCGATCCTGCCGCAAAAAGGGCCGATCGTCGCCGAGACGACGCTGGACGAGGCCCGGCAGATCTACGACATTCGCGGCGCGCTGGAAGCGCTGGCGGCTGGTACCTGCGCCGAGCGCAAGGGGCCGGAGGCTGCCGACCGGCTGGAGGTCGTTCTCGGGCGCATCAAGGCCGCCTATGGCGCGCGGGACGGGCGGCAGGTTCTCGCCGAGACCAGCGAATTCTACCGCATCCTCTTCGAGGAGGCGGGCTGCGATGTCGCCTGGAGCATCGTCAGCTCTCTGACGGCGCGCATCAACCATCTGCGCTCCCTCACGATCAAGACCGAGCGCCGCGATGTCGAGGGGCCGGAGCAGATGGCGCGCATGATTGCCGCCATTCGCGTGCGGGATAAGGAGCGCGCCGCGAATGCCGCCGCCACCCATGTCGCCGAAGCCTCGCGCATCGCCCAGGCGCTTCTGGCGCGGCAGGGCGACTGATCGCGGCCCAACCGCGTAAGAGCTTCAGCCCATGCGCTCCGAAGCGTACCCGCCTGGAGACGCCGGGAAGACCACCGTGCGATCGCCATTGGGGAAGACGCGGTGGTGGATATGGGCGTGGATGGCGCGTGACAGGACCTGTGCTTCCACGTCCCGGCCGATCGTGACGTAATCGGCCGAGGATTGCGCATGGGTGATGCGCGCCACGTCCTGTTCGATGATCGGACCTTCGTCCAGATCGGCGGTCACGTAATGGGCCGTCGCGCCGATCAGCTTCACGCCCCGCTCATAGGCCTGTTTGTAGGGGTTGGCGCCCTTGAAGCTCGGCAGGAACGAGTGGTGGATGTTGATGATGCGCCCCGACATGCGCTGGCACATCGCGTCCGAGAGAACCTGCATATAGCGGGCGAGCACGATCAGCTCGGTCCCCGCCTCCTCCGCGATCTGGAGAATGCGCGCCTCGGCCTCGGGCTTGTTGGCCTTGGTCACCGGCACGTGGTGGAAGGGAATGTCGTGGTTCACCACGAGCTTCTGATAGTCGAGATGGTTGGAGACGACGCCGACGATCTCGATCGGCAGCGCGCCGATGCGCCAGCGGTAGAGAATGTCGTTGAGGCAATGGCCGAAGCGCGACACCATAAGCAGCACCTTCATGCGCCGCGCGGCGTCATGGAAGGCGTAGGTCATGGCGAAGGGTGCCGCGATCTCGGCGAAGCCCGCCTCGACGCCGGCGAGGTCCGCGCCCTCTTCCGAGTTGAAGCCGACGCGCATGAAGAAGCGGCCGGTGTCGAGATCGTCGAACTGCGCGGAGTCCACGATATTGCAGCCCTTGGCCGCCAGATGCGTCGAGATGGCCGCCACGATGCCGCGCGTGGAGCGGCAGGTCACGGTCAGCATATATTGGCTCATCGCCGGGTCTCCATCAGGGCGAGCGGAACGACTTAGACGTCGAGCGTCGTCTCGTGCTCCCAAGGGGTGAACTGGCTGCAATAGCTGTCCCATTCGCGGCGCTTGAGGGTCAGATAGGCCGAGGAGAATTCGCGGCCCATCGCCTCCTGCAGGCCGTCGTCCTTCTCGTATTCGCGCAGCGCGTCGAGAAGGTTGAGCGGCAGGCGCGGCGCGTCGGTGATCGTATGGCCCTCGCGATACATGTCGATGTCGCGATGCGGGCCGGGGTCGGCCTTGGTGCGGATGCCGTCCAGCCCGGCGGCGATGATGATGGCCTGGAGCAGATAGGGGTTCACCGCCCCATCCGGCAGGCGCAGCTCGAAGCGCCCCGGTCCGGGCACGCGCACCATATGGGTGCGGTTGTTGCCGGTCCATGTGACGGAGTTGGGCGCCCAGGTCGCGCCCGAGATGGTGCGCGGCGCGTTGATGCGCTTGTAGGAATTGACGGTCGGATTGGTGATCGCCGCCAGCGCCGAGGCGTGCTTCATGATGCCGCCGAGGAAGTGCCGGCCCTCCTCCGACAGCGAGAAGGGCATGGTCTTGTCGGCGAAGGCGTTCCGCGTGCCCTCGAGGTTCCAGACCGAGATATGGCAATGGCAGCCATTGCCGGTCAGGCCCTTGAAGGGCTTGGGCATGAAGGTCGCGCGCAGCCCGTGCTTCTCGGCCACCGACTTGGTCATGAACTTGAAGAAGGAATGCTTGTCGGCGGTCTTGAGCGCGTCGTCATATTCCCAGTTCATCTCGAACTGGCCGTTCGCGTCCTCATGGTCGTTCTGATACGGCTTCCAGCCTAGTTCCAGCATCCCGTCGCAGATTTCGGCGATCGCATCGAAGCGGCGCATCAGCGCCTGCTGGTCGTAGCAGGGCTTCTCGGCCGCGTCATAGGCGTCCGAAATCTGCTGGCCGTCGGGCGTCACGAGGAAAAATTCCGGCTCGACGCCGGTCTTCACCCGCAACCCTTCCGAGGCCGCTTCCTCGATCAGGCGCTTGAGAAGAACGCGCGGGGCCTGATCGACAGGCTTCTCGTCCATCATGCAGTCGGCCGCGACCCAGGCCACATCGGGTTTCCAGGGAAGCTGCATGACCGCCGAGGCGTCCGGCACGGCGAAGAGATCGGGATGGGCGGGCGTCAGGTCGAGCCAGGTGGCAAAGCCCGCAAAGCCCGCGCCGTCGCGCGCCATGTCGCCGATGGCCTGTGCCGGCACCAGCTTGGCCCGCTGCCCGCCGAAGAGATCGGTATAGGAGATCATGAAATAGCGGATACCGCGCTCGGCGGCATAGGCGGAGAGATCGACGGTCATCGCGGAACCCTTGGACGGTTGCGGATCGAAAGGATGGGGCCATGCTGGGGAGAAGGACCGGCGCGCTCTCCTCCAGACGCGCCGGTCGTGTGGTTGGGGCTCTTAGAGCCTGTCAGGGAGCCGGTCGGCTTGGTCCGCCGCCCTGTTTCCCAAAACCTCTCAGAAGCCCTTGCCGGGAATCCAGCCCGTGCCGGCGATGGGCACCTGCGCCATGGCGGCCGCCTCGATGGTCAGCGCCACGAGGTCTTCGGGTTCGAGATTGTGCAGGTGGTTGTGGCCGCAGGCGCGCGCGATGGTCTGCGCCTCCAGCGTCATGACCTTGAGATAATTGGCGAGGCGCCGGCCCGCGAGCGCGGGGTCCACCCGCTTCATCAGCTCGGGGTCCTGCGTGGTGATGCCGGCGGGGTCCTTGCCCTCGTGCCAGTCGTCATAAGCGCCCGCCGTGGTGCCGAGCGCCTGATACTCGGCTTCCCATTTGGGATCGTTGTCGCCGATGGCGACCAGCGCCGCCGTGCCGATGGCGACAGCGTCGGCCCCGAGCGCCAGGGCCTTGGCGACATCGGCGCCCGAGCGGATGCCGCCCGAGACGATGAGCTGCACCTTGCGGTGCATTCCCAAATCCTGAAGCGCCTGCACGGCGGGGCGGATGCAGGCGAGCGTCGGCATCCCGACATTCTCGATGAAAACGTCCTGCGTTGCCGCCGTGCCGCCCTGCATCCCGTCCAGCACCACCACATCGGCCCCGGCCTTCACGGCGAGCGCGGTGTCGTAATAGGGCCTGGAGCCGCCGACCTTAACGTAGATCGGCTTTTCCCAATCGGTGATCTCGCGCAGCTCCAGGATCTTGATCTCCAGATCGTCCGGCCCCGTCCAGTCCGGATGGCGGCAGGCCGAGCGCTGGTCGATCCCTTCGGGCAGGTTGCGCATCTTGGCGACACGGGGGCTGATCTTCTGGCCGAGCAACATGCCGCCGCCGCCGGGCTTGGCCCCCTGCCCGACCACGACCTCGATCGCATCGGCCCGGCGCAGGTCCTTGGGGTTCATGCCGTAGCGGGAGGGGAGATACTGGTAGACCAGCGTCTGGCTATGGCCGCGCTCCTCGTCCGTCATGCCGCCGTCGCCCGTCGTGGTCGAGGTGCCGGCCATGGTCGCGCCGCGCCCCAGCGCCTCCTTGGCGGGGCCCGACAGCGCGCCGAAGCTCATGCCCGCAATGGTGATCGGGATTTTCAGGTGGATCGGCTTCTTGGCGTAGCGCGTGCCGAGCGTGACCGAGGTGTCGCACTTCTCACGGTATCCCTCCAGCGGATAGCGCGAGATCGACGCGCCCAGGAACAGGAGGTCGTCGAAATGGGGCACCTTGCGCTTGGTGCCGCCGCCGCGAATATCGTAGATGCCGGTCGCCGCCGCGCGGCGGATTTCGGCCATCGTGTGGTCGTCGAAGGTCGCCGACTTCTTCGGCGGCATGGGGGGGTTCTGATAGCTCATCGGTCCGTCTTCCCGCCTCAATACGCGTCGGCGTTGTCGATGTTGAACGTGTAGAGCGTGCGGGCCGAGCCGTAGCGCTTGAACTCGGAGGGCGAGACGCCCTCGACGCCGGCCTTGGCGAGAAGCTCGCCGAGAGCGTCCAGATGCTCGGGTCGCATGTCCTTCTCGATGCAGTCCGCGCCCAGGCTCTTCACCGAGCCGCGCACGAAAAGGCGCGCCTCGTAGAGAGAGTCGCCGAGCGCGTCGCCGGCATCGCCCAGCACCACGAGATTGCCGGATTGCGCCATGAAGGCCGACATGTGGCCGATCGAGCCGTGCACCACGATGTCGATGCCCTTCATCGAGATGCCGCAGCGGGACGCCGCGTTGCCCTTGATGACGAGGAGGCCGCCCCGGCCCGTGGCGCCGGCATATTGCGAGGCATCGCCCTCGATCACGACCGTGCCCGACATCATGTTTTCCGCGACGCCCGGCCCGGCCGAGCCCTCGACGGTGACGGTGCCGCCGTCGTTCATGCCGGCGCAGTAATAGCCGACCGAGCCCTTGACCTGCACGGCGAGCGGGCTGTCGATGCCGACCGCCACGGAATGGGCGCCGCGCGGGTTCACCACCTCGAACGCCGTGTCGTTGGTGCCGGCCGGAACGGCATGGAGCGCCTGGTTCAGCTCACGCAGCGGCGTGACAGCCAAGTCGAAGACGGGCATGGAATGATCCTTCGATGGAGCTAGAGCATTTCCAGCGAAAGCCGGGTCGGCTTTCGCGCCCGGACAATGCGAAAAACAAAAGCCTGGAACGGGCGCGCCTCAGGCGGCGGCCTTATCGTGATCCCAGAAATAGACGGTGGAGGGCTCGGGCTCCCAGACGCGGGCCGTCTCAATGCCCGGCAGGTTCACGAGCGCGCGGTATTCCGAGCCGAAGGCGACATATTGATCGGTCTCGGCCATCACGGCGGGCTTGCAGGCGATCGGGTCGCGCAAGACGCCGAAGCCCGACTTCGTGCCGACCACGAAGGTGAAGAAGCCGTCGAGATCGTCGAGCGCGCCGGTCAGCGCTTCGCCCAGATCCTTGCCCGTCTCCATCTCGGCGGTGAGATAGGCGGCGGCGACCTCGGAATCGTTCGTGGTCTCGAACCGCATCCCCTTCTTCACCAGCTCGCGGCGCAGATTGTTGTGGTTGGAGAGCGAGCCATTGTGCACGAGGCACTGGTCGGCCCCGGTCGAGAACGGGTGCGCGCCCATGGTCGTGACCGCCGACTCCGTCGCCATGCGCGTGTGGCCGATACCATGGGTTCCGTGCATGGCCGACACGCCGAAGCGGGCCACCACATCCTTGGGCAGGCCGACTTCCTTGTAGATCTCCACGCTGGTGCCCGCGCCCATGACGCGCAGCGACGGAGAAATCCCCGCCAGCGCCTCGCGCACGGCCTTCAGCCTGTCCTCCGCCACCGTGATGACGGCATGGGTGCTCTTGACGGTGACGCGGGCCGAGCCGCCGGAGACCTCCACCAGCTTCTCCTCAAGCCCGGCGAAATCGCTCGCGGGCTCGGGCGACTGCACGGTGAGCTTGGCCTGCCCCTCCGCCTCGCCGCCGTAGATGGCGATCCCGGCCGAGTCCGGCCCGCGATCGGTCATGGTGATCAACATGTCCGACAGGAGAGCGCCGAGCTGGGGCTCCAGGGCCGGGTCTTTCAGGAACAATCCAACGATGCCGCACATGGCCGGTCTCCGTCTTTCGTTGGACGGAAGGTATGCCGAGACGCGGACGGGAATCAACTAGGAAGAATAAAAAATTCCTCAGAAGAAATATTGGGCAATTGCCTTCTTCATAGGCAGCCTGCTGGCGTCAGGGCGCGGCGGCGCTTTGCGGATAGGCGATGATCGAGAGATAGCGGCTCGGCAGGGTGACGAGCTGTTCCGGCCCATGCGGCGCGTCGGCATCGAAGAACAGGCTGTCGCCCGGACGCATGTGGAAGAGCTGGTCGCCATGGCGGTACACGACCTCGCCTTCCAGCATGTAGAGAAACTCCATGCCGGCGTGCTGGAAGGTCGGGAACACGTCGGAATCGGTGGTGAGCGTGATGAGATAGGGCTCGACCGTGACGCCGCTCGTGTTCTCGTGGATATGGCCGAGAAGGTTGTACTGGTGGCCCGCGCGGGTGCCGCGCCGTTCCAGCTCCACCCCCTCGCCCGCGCGCACGAACACGGCGTTGCGCACCTCCTCGTAGCGGCGGAAAAAGGCGGTGATGGGCAGGCCGAGAGCCCGCGCCAGCGCCTGAAGGCTGGTGAGCGAGGGCGAGATATTGCCGTTCTCGATCTTGGACAACATGCCGGGCGAGAGGCCCGTGGCGCTGGCGAGATCCGCCACGGTGATGCCGAGGTCCTTGCGCCGCGCGCGCACCTCCAGCCCGATCGCCATTTCCAGATTGTTCTGCCGTGGCTCGCGCACGGCATGGGGGTCCTGCGCCAGGACGGGCGTCGCTTCACCGCGCGCCATCTCCGAAGATCCGCCTTCGTCCCGCCTGTCCGACCCCGCCATCCGCCCACCTTTCCAACTCGTTCCCCTGCCCACATGGAGGGGATGAACGGCCGCGTCCAGAAAAAGCGTCAGGTCTGGCGCTGAGCGGCCCGCGCCTCGGCCGGGCTGCGGCCGAAGGTCTCGCGGAAGCGGCGCGAGAAATGGCTGGCGCTGGAGAAGCCGGTGGCGAACGCGATCTCGGCCACCGACAGCGGGCTTTCGCGAAGCAAGCGCGCGGCATGGTCGAGCCGCAGCCGGCTATAGTCCGCCGCGAAGGTCGTGCCGCGATGCTCGCGAAACAGGCGGTCCACCTGCCGCGTGGAGAGACCCACCAGCCGCGCCATGGCCTGCCGAGTGAGCGGCGCTTCAACGCTCGCCTCCATTTGACCCAAGATCGCGACGAGCGCGGGATGGTGGACGCCGTATCGCTCCGGCAGGGAGCCGCGCTGCGGCCCGGCCGCCGCGCCGATCTCGGTATGAAGGAACCAGTCCGACACACGCCGCGCGAAATCGGCGCCCATGCGCTCGGCGATCAGCGCATGGGTCATGTCAAGCGGCGCGACACCGCCGCCGCAGGTCAGCCGGTCCCGGTCGATCACGAAGCGCGCCTGCTCGGGCGCGAGATCGGGAAAGGCCTCGCGCAGCGCCGGCGCGTGCTCCCAATGGAGGGTGAAGCGCCGGCCCCGCAGGAGGCCTGCCGCCGCGAGCACGAAGGAGCCGCCCGAAATGCCGCCGAGCCGCACGCCCTCGCTCGCGGCCTGGCGCAGCGCGGCGTGGACGAGCGGCCGGTGCCAATCCTCCGGCGAGCCGCCGGCACAGACGAAGAGAATATCCAGCCCCCAGTCGCGCGCGGGCAGCGCAGCCGCCTCCAGCTCCGTCCCGCCCGACGAGCGCACGCGCCCGCCCCCTTCGGCGAAGGCCACCGTGCGATAGAGCGGCCGCCCGGCCAGGATATTGGCGGCGCGAAACGGCTCGCTCGCTGAGGCGAAGGACATGAGCGCGAAGCCCGGCAGAAGCAGAAAGCCTATCCGCTCCGAAGCGGTGGCGGGTGCAGAGGAGCCAGGAAGCGCAGTCATGTCCCGACCGTATCAGAAAGCGTCTCTCAAAGGCAAGCCAAGCCGGGGGCCGGCCTGCCAATCTGACGCCCGTCAGCCATTGCCGGGGCCGCCCATGCGCTATTCCGCCCTTTCCGTCTTCCTGAACGGCCTTCGCGGCAACACGCGTTGGACGCCCGCCTGGCGCGACCCCGCGCCCCAGCCCCGGTATGACGTGGTGATCGTGGGCGGCGGCGGGCATGGGCTCGCCACGGCCTATTACCTCGCCAAGACCTTCGGCATCCGCAATGTCGCGGTGCTGGAAAAGGGCTGGCTCGGCTCGGGCAATATCGGGCGCAACACCACGATCATCCGTTCGAACTATCTCCTGCCCGGCAACAACCCGTTCTACGAATTGTCGATGAAGCTCTGGGAAGGGCTGGAGCAGGATTTCAACTACAACGCCATGGTCTCGCAGCGCGGCGTCCTCAACCTCTTCCACTCCGACGCGCAGCGCGACGCCTATACGAGGCGCGGCAACGCCATGCGCCTGCACGGCGTCGATGCCGAGCTTCTGGACGCGGAGGCCGTGCGCGCCAAGCTGCCGTTCCTGGACTTCGACAATGCGCGCTTTCCCATCAAGGGCGGCCTCCTCCAGCCGCGCGGCGGCACGGTGCGCCATGATGCGGTGGCCTGGGGCTATGCGCGCGGGGCCGACACGCTGGGCGTCGATGTCATCCAGAACTGCGAAGTGACCGGCATCCGGCGCGAGAGCGGGCGCGTTGTCGGCGTCGAGACCAGCAAGGGCTTCATCGGGGCGGGCAAGCTGGCGCTCGCCACCGCCGGCCATTCCTCGCGCACCGCCGCCATGGTGGACATGGTGCTGCCGCTGGAAAGCCATGTGCTTCAGGCCTTCGTGTCGGAAGGGCTCAAACCTTTCATCGACGGCGTCGTCACCTTCGGCGCGGGCCATTTCTACGTCTCGCAGTCCGACAAGGGCGGGCTGGTCTTCGGCGGCGATATCGACGGCTACAATTCCTACGCCCAGCGCGGCAATCTCGCCACCGTCGAGCATGTGGCGGAAGCGGGCGTCGCGATGATCCCGGCCCTGTCGCGGGTGCGCATGTTGCGCTCCTGGGGCGGCGTCATGGACATGTCGATGGATGGCTCGCCCATCATCGACCGCACCCCGATCGACAATCTCTATCTCAATGCCGGCTGGTGCTATGGCGGCTTCAAGGCCACGCCCGCCTCCGGCTTCTGCTTCGCGCATCTGATCGCCAGGGGCGAGCCGCACGAGACGGCGCGCGCCTTCCGGCTGGACCGGTTCCGGCGTGGCTATGCGATCGACGAAAAGGGCCAGGGCGCCCAGCCGAACCTTCACTGAGGACATCATGGCCAGTCTGATCCGCTGCCCCCATTGCGGGGCAAGGCCGAGGGAAGAGTTCACCGTCCGGGGCGCGGCCCTTGCCCGTCCCGCGCCGGAGGCCGGCGAAGAGGCGTGGTACGCCCATGTCTATCTGCGCGAGAACCCACGCGGGACCTACAGCGAACATTGGCACCATGCGAGCGGCTGCCGCCGCTGGCTGGTGGTGACGCGCGACACGGCGACCCACGAGACATCGAGCGTCGAGGACGCCGCCTCGCTGCGTCTCGCGGCCCCGGCCGCCACCACGGAGAGCGAGCGATGAGCGCCAGCCGGCTTCCCCAGGGCGGGCGGATCGACCGCTCGCGCCAGATCGGCTTCACCTTCGACGGGCGCGCCTATCAGGGCCATCCCGGCGACACGCTGGCCTCGGCGCTGATCGCCAATGATCGGCTGCTGATGGGCCGCTCGTTCAAATATCATCGCCCGCGCGGCCCGGTCACGGCGGGCGCGGCCGAGCCCAACGCCCTGGTGACGATCGGCGCGGGCGGCCGGCGGCAAGCCAACACCCGCGCCACCATGGTGGAGCTGACCGAAGGCCTCGCCGCCACCAGCCAGAACCGCTGGCCCTCGCTCGATTTCGACATCGGCGCGGTGAACGGCCTTCTCTCCCCCTTTCTCTCGGCGGGCTTCTACTACAAGACCTTCATGTGGCCCGCGCCCTTCTGGGAGAAGGTCTACGAGCCGCTGATCCGCCGGGCGGCGGGCCTCGGCCGGGCAAGCCACGAGGCCGACCCGGACGCTTACGAAAAGCTCTGGGCGCATTGCGACCTCCTGATCGTCGGCGCGGGGCCGGCGGGGCTCGCCGCCGCGCTGACGGCGGGCCGGGCGGGAGCGCGCGCGATCCTTCTGGACGAGAATCCGCAAGCCGGCGGCTCCCTCCTCGGCGACACCGGGCGGCATATCGGCGCCGAGACGGCCGACGCCTTCGCGGATGCGGCGCTGCGCGAACTCGCCGATATGCCGCATGTGCGCGTTCTCCCGCGCACCACGGCCTTCGGCTGGTATGACGACATGGTGTTCGGCGCGGTAGAGCGGCTCCCCGCCGGCTCGCCCATGCCCGAGCGCCTGTGGCGCATCGCAGCCCAGCGAGCGATCCTCGCCACCGGCGCGGAAGAGCGCCCGCTCGTGTTCGGCGGCAACGATGTGCCAGGCGTCTTGACGGCCGATGCCGCCCTCGCCTATGCCCGCCGCCACGGCGTCGCAGTCGGCGCGAAAGTCGCCGTTTTTGCCCAGTCCGACGCCGGCGCCCATGCCGCGCGCGCGCTGGAGGCGGCGGGCGTAGGCCTCGCGGCGGTCATCGACACGCGCCCCGAGGCGGCCGATCCTGGTCTGTCCGCGCCCTTCTTTGCCGGCGCAACGGTGGCGGGCACGGCGGGCGGCAAGCGCTTGCGCGCCGTCACACTGCGTCTGCCGAGCGGCGAGGAGCGGACCATCGAGGCCGACGCGCTCGCCATGTCCGGCGGCTTCAGCCCGCGCATTCACCTCGCCTGCCACCGGGGCGGCAAGCCGCGCTGGAGCGAGGCGCATTCGGCCTTCCTCGCGCCCGATGCGCTCGGCCCCTTGTCGCTCGCCGGCTCCGCGAATGGTCGCTCGACCCTGGCCGAATGCCTGGAGGAGGGCGCGCGCGCCGCATCGGCCGCCTTGGCGGAGCTGGGCATCGCAGCCGCGCCCGCCCATTTCGGCCCGGTCGAGGGCGATGTGTCGGCCGCGCCCGCCCGCCCGGTCTGGCGCATCGCCGCGCCGAAGGGCAAGGCCTTCGTGGACTATCAGAACGACGTGCATCTGGCCGATCTCGGCCTCGCCGTGCGCGAGGGTTTCGCCCATGTGGAACTCGCCAAGCGCTACACGACCAACGGCATGGCGACCGATCAGGGCAAGCTCTCCAATGTCAACGTCATCGGCATTCTGGCCGAGGCGCGGGGCCTCTCGCCCGCCGAGGTCGGCACCACGACCTTCCGCCCCTTCTACACGCCCGTCTCCTTCGGCGCGCTGACGGGCGCGGCCAAGGGGCGCGACTTCCAGCCCGTGCGCCGCTCGCCGCTTCATGGCTGGGCCGAGCGGAACGGCGCGCGCTTCGTGGAAACCGGGCTCTGGTATCGCTCGGCCTGGTTCCCCCGCGCGGGCGAGACGCATTGGCGCGAGAGCGTCGACCGCGAGGCGCGCACCGTGCGCGAGGCGGCGGGGCTCTGCGACGTCTCGACGCTCGGCAAGATCGAGATCTGCGGCGCGGACGCCGCCGCCTTCCTCGACCGTATCTATTGCAACGGCTTCGCCAAGCTGCCCGTCGGGCGCGCGCGCTACGGCGTCATGCTGCGCGAGGACGGGATGATCTACGACGACGGCACGACGAGCCGGCTCGCGGAGGATCATTTCGTCATGACCACCACCACGGCGCTCGCCGCCGGCGTGCTCGCCCATCTCGAATTCTACGCCCAGACCGTCTGGCCCGAACTGGACGTGCGGCTGGCTTCCTCCACCGACCAATGGGCGCAGATGGCGCTGGCCGGCCCGCGCGCGCGGGACATCCTGTCGGAGGTCGTGGATGGCGATCTGTCCGATGAGGCCGTGCCCTTCATGGCCGCGCGGGCCGTCACGCTCTTCGGCGGGCGGTTGGAAGGCCGGCTCTTCCGCATCTCCTTCTCGGGCGAGCTCGCCTATGAGATCGCCGTGCCCGCCGGCTATGGCGAGGCGGTGGCCGACGCGCTGATGGCGGCGGGCGCGCCTCACGGCATCTGCCCCTATGGCGCGGAAGCGCTCGGCGTGCTGCGCATCGAAAAGGGCCATGTCACCCATGCGGAGATCAATGGCACGGTGACAGCAGCCGATCTCGGCATGGGGCGCATGGTCTCGCGCACCAAGAGCGATTTCGTCGGCAAGCACATGCTGGAGCGCGAGGGCCTCACCGCGCCCGGCCGCCCGGCGCTGGTCGGCGTTCAGCCGCTCGACCCCGCCACGAGCTTCAAGACGGGCTCGCATATCCTGAACAAGGGCGCGGACGCCACGCTCGAAAACGATCAGGGCTACGTCACCTCCTCCTGCTTCTCGCCGCATGTCGGCTCCACGATCGGCCTCGCGCTGGTGGCGGGCGGCGCGGAGCGGCATGGCGAGGAAGTGCTGGTCTGGAACGGGCTCGCGGGCGAGGTCACGCCCGCCCGCCTCTGCGCCCCGTGCTTCGTCGATCCCGAAAACAGGAGGCTCCATGCCTGAGGCGCTGACCCTCTCGCCCGCCCTTCCCTATCCGCCGCAACGCGCGCCGGACGGGAGCCTGACGCTCGCCGCGCTGCCGCAGGGCCGGCTGATCCACGCGCTCGCCCGTCCCGGCGCGGACGCGGCCTCGCTCGATCCTCTCCTCACGGCGCTGGGGGACGGCAGCCCTCATGCGGTGCGCCCTTATGCGCCCGGCCAATGGTTCGTGCTCGGCTCCGAGCCGCTGCGCCCCGGCGAATGGGCGCGGCTGACCACTCAGCCCGGCGCCTCGTTGGCGCTGAGCGACCAGAGCCATGGGCGCGTGCGCCTGTCGCTGGATGGGCGGCGCGCGCGCAGCGCTCTGGCGCGGGGAACGGGGGTCGATCTCCACGAGACGGCCTTCACGCCGGGCACCTCGGCCGCGACGCTCTTCGGCCATATCGGCATCCACCTCACCTGCCTCGCGCCGGAGCGTTTCGAGCTGATCGTCCTGCGCGGCTTCGCGGAAAGCCTCTGGCACGAGTTGGTGACGGGAGCCTGTTGCCAATAGCCGATCGGACGGCGAAGATTCTGTTCCGTTCCGATTTCCAGGCGATGAACGCGCGAGACGGACGTCTGATGTCTCGAGCCTTCGACCCTGCGACGAGGCTGCCGACCATCGTCCCTTCCGAAGCATGCGCATGACCTCGACCTCGGATACGGCCGCGCTGACGGGCTGACACAACCAAGGTTTTCCCAAATGGTTTGACGATCAGGACGGACGTTACGAGCCCTCAAAAGCGTCGGCGCGTGGCCAAGAAAGAACGGCGACGGCACACGGCGCAGCGAATGCTGGGTGTGAAGACGGCCCGTGCAGCCCATTCCAGCAGCCAAAGTGAGCTGTGATTCCAGAACGAGGCCCGCGTCGGGCAGAAGGCGTCGCGATCTTCGGCGAATCCTATGAGGCTATTCGGCTTTCGTGGGAGAGACCGTCACGCCCGATGTTTTCTTTTGCGCTGTGCCTGTGGTTGGTATCGCCAACCTCCAGACGCTGCTTGAAACGGTCCCGCCCTGCTGGGCCGGCTTTGCCGAGTTTATGTATTGCTGCTATTGAAATCCGAGGACGCAGGAGGGAGGCAAGCGCATGGTCGAGGGCACCTCAATTCATACTGTGGACCGGATCACCAAGCCCATGCTGGTCTTTCAAGCCGCGAACGACGTGCGCCACAAGCTGGCCGGAAGCGACCACATCGTGGAAGCCATTCAGGCGCGGGGCATTTCCGCGTGCGAGCCCCTGCGCTTCAATGCCGGCTCGTCGTTCAAGCCAGCATCACCCAAACGGGCTGCTCGAGCTCCAGCAACGCACCCCGATCCCTGTCCGATGCGCTGATGCGCACTTTGCAGGCCTCCTGCCTGCATTGTCCTTGGGGGCCGATCTCGTGCGCTAACGCCCATCGCCGCGCGCGCCGTGTGCCACTGACGCGGCATGGCACGCTGATGCGCATTTTCACCGGTTCTGGTCTAACGCATTGGAGAGCGACGCGATCACAATTCGAGTTCCTCCAACTCGATCCACTCGGCCCCCGACGGGTCCGTCTTCCTCGACAACGTGACGGGCGCGAGCGGCAGCAACGAGGCGGAGGGTCCCGCTCCGTCGCAACATTCTCCTTGGCCATCATCCGAGACAAGCGCTTCCTTGGTCGAGACGCGGCAGTCCGTTTCTATCGCGGCGCGCCAGCAGACTAAGGCGCTGAGAGCGCGGAGCGTGAAGGAGATCGTGTGCTATGTCCCCGGCGCCATCGTCGAGACCGACGGCATCCAGCCGAAGGGCGATGACCGCGTGTTCCTGCATGCCTTGGCATAACGACGCACACGGGTTTCCCGGGCGCGTGATCCTGTTAAGTTCCAACTCATGACCGATCTTCACATCCCCGCTGCTGCCGAGCGATCGGTGCGACGCCCGAGCGAATCCTCGCGCCCGGTGCTGCGCCCGTTTCAGGGCGTGATCGGCCTTGGCCTTGCGGCCTGCGTCTTCGTCTCGTGGATGTCGATTCATATCGCCGCCGTGTTCTTTTTCGACCTCGGCTGGCGGACGGCGCCGCTGGTTCCCCTCATCATCGCCCTGCAATGCTGGTTGACGGTCGGGCTCTTCATCGTCGCGCATGACGCCATGCATGGTTCGCTCGTTCCGGGCTGGCCCCGGCTTAACGCAGCGATCGGCGCCTTCATCCTGACGATCTATGCGGGCTTTGCCTGGTCCAAGATCCGCGGCGCGCATATGGCCCATCACGACGCGCCCGGCACCGCCGACGACCCGGATTTCTGCGTCGATGAGCCGGAGCGCTTCTGGCCCTGGTTCCGAACCTTCTTCGCGCGCTATTTCGGGCGGCGCTCGATCCTCTTCGTCAGCACCGTCGTCACGATCTACATTCTCGTGCTGGGCGCGCCGGTCACGAATGTCGTGCTGTTCTACGGAATGCCGTCGCTTCTCTCCTCGCTCCAGCTTTTCTACTTCGGCACCTTTCGCCCGCATCGGCATGAAGAAAGCGGCTTCGTGGACCGGCACAATGCGCGGTCCAACGAGTTCGGCTATCTCGCCTCGCTCTTCTCCTGCTTCCATTTCGGATACCATCACGAGCACCACACACAGCCTTGGGTGCCTTGGTGGGCGCTGCCGTCGCAGCGGCGGCAAGGGACGTAGAGAGACCCTGACGACGGGCGGGCCCCACGGCGGCCCGGTGCGTCGTCCTCTGGCTCCTCCCCAATTTGACGTGTTTTCAGAGCGGGCACAGATGCGTTTGGCAAGACCGTTAGCCAGCCAAGAAAGCCTGCACCTTCCCAAACGGCCGTTTTAGATTTTCTACGCTGGGGAACGCAGACAAGCCCGGATCATTTGGAAGCCGTCGGTCTTTTACCTCCGCGTGAAAATAACGACGCGTGGCGCTTGATCCAAGATCAGTCTTCGGATTGATCGAGATCTATTGATATGTACGATTCGCGGCCCCCATCTGGCGGATCGCAAGTCTTCAACCCTGTTTCTCGATCGGCCTTGATGCGTTCCATCGATTTTACGACCAACAGCGTCAGGCCCAAGGAACGCTACGAGGCCTGGCGGGAACGGCCCTGGCCGAGCTACGCCCATATTCTACGAACCGACCGACCAGCCGGCGACTTCTACTCTCATTCGCGGACGTTCCATCTCGGACTACTTGAGTTCACGGACACGCGCATGGCGGGCCAGAACTACGAGCGCACCGACCCGATGATTCAGGGCGATGGGTTCGACGTGGTGACCCTGGCGCTCGTCCTCGAAGGGCGCTTCCACGGCGAAACGGCCGTTTCGCCTTTCCGGGGCGCGGCGAGAAGCGTCCTGATCGGCGATATGAGCCTTCCCTTCAGCCAGTCCTTCACCAATGCCCGCGTCATCAGCTTGAGCTTCCGCCGCGCGACGATCGAGAGTCTGGTGCCGCGCGTCGAGACGCTGCACGGCCTCGTGCTGACGGGCCGCGACGCCGAACCGCTGGTGCGTCAGGTGCTCCACGATCTCGACCATCTCGGGGCGATGGATGACGAGGCTGGCCTCGCCATTGGTGAGCGGCTGACCGGAACGTTCCTGTCGTGTCTGGGTCAGTCGGAGATCTGCACCCTGTCCGAGGATGCCGCCAAGCGGCGACTCCGGACGGAGATCCGCTGGATTCTCGAACAACGCTACCGCGACCCCGATCTCGATGTGGAGCGGATCGCGACGCTGGCGCGCGTTTCCCGCGCCACCTTGTATCGCGCCTTCAAGGACACGAACGGGATCGCGGCGGCCTTGATGGCTCTGCGCCTGCGAAAGGCGGCCGCCGCCTTACAGGACCCTCACGACCGACGCCTGATCGCCGAGATCGCCTATAGTGTCGGCTTCACCCGGAGCGACACGTTCAGCAGCGCGTTCCGCGCCGCCTACGGATGCAGCGCTCGCGAGTGGCGTCATCAGGCGAGTACGAGCCGAAAGCGCGAGGACTGATCCGCGCCCGCGCGGATCAGGCGCCAATCGGTCGCGGATCAGGCAGGGCGATCCACCAGACCCAGCGCCTGCGCCAGAACGCCCATGTCGTGCCCGGACAGGACGGAGGACCGCTTGATGTGCTGTTCGCGCAGGTTCGGAATGAACATCTGCCAGGCCTCGCCTTCGCCCAGCATATCGGGCACCTTGAAGCCGGCCAGCGCTTCCTTCTGGTTCATCTTCTTGACGCGCGCGAGCACGTTCGAACCGGTGAATGTGTTCTTGTCGTCGCCCCAACCCGGCGTGTAGATCGTCTGGCTGAATTTCGGCATGGGCGCGAACGTGCCCAGAAGACGCGCGCGTCGTCCAGAAGTTCGACCTGCACGTAATTGTCGAGATCGTTCCAGTCGAGGCAGACGCAGGACATGAGCCGCACCATGGCCGACATATCCATTTTGCGGCTCTTGGCCTGCTGAAACCGGCCGAGCGCGCCCTCCTTGTCGTCCAGAAACGGCTTCACGGCCGACCACCAGGGCGTCACCCCGCCATCGTCGCCGGCCGCCGCCACACCGGCGGTCATTTTGAAGAGAAGCGTTCCCTTGGGAACCGTCACGACCCGGTATTTCTTGAAACCCGCTCTTTGCGATGTCTTGATATACTTTTCATCGAAGAAATGATGGGAGCCCATTCCAGGATTGATCATGTCGTTCCCTCGCACGTTGCGCGAAGAGTATCATCTCCCGTTCGGGGAGCGTCCCAGAGTTTTTGGTTCAGCGTCTCACAGGCTCGGGGCCGGTTTGCCGAGGCAACAGACAATTGGTCCGTTAGGGCGGACCGGTCGCCTGCCCCCGGCGTTACCAGCGTCAGACGAGCGCGGTCGGCAGTTCGCGCCCCGCGAAATGCGCGTCGAGATTGGCGAGCACGAGATCGGCCATGGCCTGGCGGGTCTCGTGCGTGGCGCTTGCCATGTGGGGGGTGAGCACAACGTTCGGCAGCGTGAAGAAGCGCTCGGGCACGCGCGGCTCGTCGGCGAAGACATCGAGCGCCGCGCCGGCGATACGCCCCTGCTCCAGCGCGTCCAAGAGCGCGGGCTCGTCCACCAGCGAGCCGCGCGCGACGTTGACGAGGACGCCCTTGGGGCCGAGCGCGTCCAACACCTGCGCGTCGATCATATTGCGCGTCTCGGGCGAGGCGGAGGCGGCGACGACGAGCACGTCGGCCCACTCTGCGAGGTCCGCCACGCTGCCGAAGCGGGGATAGGGCGTGTCCACCGCGCTGCGGCTGGCATAGGCGATCTCGGCGTCGAAGCCCTCCAGCCGGCGCGCGATGGCCTGACCGATCCGACCGAAGCCGAATATGCCGTATCTGCGGCGCGAGACCTTGGAGCCGAGCGGTAGATCGCCCGAGGGCCAGCGCCCCGCGCGCACATGCTCGTGCCCGCGCGGGATCTGGCGGAGCGCCGAGACGATCATGCCGATGGCGAGGTCGGCGACGTCCTCGGTCAGAACATCGGGCGTGTTGGACACGCGCACCCCGCGCCGCTTAGCCTCGGTGAGGTCCACCTTGTCGAAGCCGACGCCGTTGATCGCGACGATTTCGAGCGCCGGGAGCCGAGCGGCAAGCTCGGCCGGAATGCCGATATGCCCGCCCGTGACGACACCGCGCAGGCGCTCGGCGTGCTCGCCCAAGAACGCGTCGGGATCACCGGCCTCGAAGAAGCGGTGGACGGTGAAGCGCTCGGCCAATGCCTTTTCCAGCGCGGGCATGAGCGGGCAGAGTTGCAGGATGTTGGCGGTCATGGAAGGGCTCACTTCACGTCGGAGCGCACGAACTGCGCCAGTTCCGGGGTCTTTGGGTTCTCGAAAAGCTCGCGCGAGGGGCCGGCCTCGTGGATGCGGCCCTGGTGCATGAAGACGGTCGTGTTGGCGACGCGCCGGGCAAAGCCCATTTCATGCGTGACGAGGAGCATGGTCATGCCCCCGCGCGCCAGCTGCTCCATGACGGCGAGCACCTCGCCCGTCAGCTCGGGGTCGAGCGCCGAGGTCACTTCGTCGAAGAGCATGACCTTGGGCCGCATGGCGAGCGAACGCGCGATGGCGACGCGCTGCTGCTGACCGCCCGAAAGCTCGTCCGGGTAGGCGTCGAACTTCTCGGACAGGCCGACAAGCGCCAGCACCTCCTCGGCGGTGGCGCGGCTTTCGCCCTTCGCCACGTCCTTCACAATGCGCGGAGCCAGCATGATGTTCTGGCCGACGCTCAAGTGCGGAAAGAGATTGTAGCTCTGGAAGACGATACCGACGTCGCGGCGCAGGGCGCGCAAGGCCGCCTTGTCGGTGCCGACCTTGTGCCCGGCGATCTCGATGGAGCCGGCATTGATCTTTTCCAGCCCGTTGACGCAGCGAAGCAGGGTGGACTTGCCCGAGCCCGAGCGCCCGATCAGCGCCGTGACCTCGCCGCGCCCGACCTCCAGATTGATGCCTTTGAGCACCTCCACCGCGCCGAAGCTCTTGCGCACGTCCCGAATGGCGACCTCAGGCATGGAACCTCCTTTCCAGCCGCCGGGACAGGAGCGACAGCGGATAACAGACGATGAAGTAAAGCGCGGCGACCACCAGAAAGACCCGGAAGGGCTGGAAGGTCGCGTTGTTGACGAGCTGGCCGGCGCGGGCGAGTTCCACAAAGCCGATCAGCGAGGCGATCGAGGTGTTCTTGACCACCTGCACGGCAAAACCCACCGTGGAGGGCAGGGACAGGCGCACGGCCTGCGGCAGGATCACGTAGCGATATTGCTGGACCCGCGTCATGGCGAGCGACTCGGAGGCTTCCCATTGCTGCTTGGCGACGGACTGGATCGAGCCACGCCAGATTTCAGCGAGATAGGCCGAGGCATAGACCGTCATCGAAATACCGGCGGCGATCAGTGGCGGCAGGCGGAAGCCGAGCAGCGCCAGCCCGTAGAAGGACAGGAACAGGATCATCAGAACGGGAATGCCCTGAATGACCTGGATATAGAGCCCCGCCAGAAAGCGCAGCCAGCGCAGCGTCGAGGCTCTGGCGAGCGCCAGGAAGAAGCCGACGAGACCGCCGCCGGCGAGCGCGAGAGCCGTCAGGATCAGCGTCCACTGGAGGGATTCGATTAGAAACAGGAATTCGGACGGACCGAAGGAGCGGAAGATCATGCCGATGCCTCCCCCACGGGCTTGAGCGCGCGCCGCGCCGTGCGCCGACCGAAGAGCCAGAGCCCGACAAGGGCGAGGATGCCGCGCAGGATGAGGGCGAGCACGAGATAGAGCGCGGTCACCGCCAGATAGACTTCGAAGGAGCGATAGCTCTGCGACTGGACGAAGGAGGCCGCCGCCGTCAGCTCGTTCACCGAGATGGCCGAACAGATCGAGGTCGCCAGCATCATCAGCACGAATTGCGACGAGAGGGCCGGATAGACCTTCTGAAGCGCGGGGATGAGGATGACATAACGGAAGATCTGAAATTGCGTGAAGCCCAGCGCCTCGCCCGCCTCGATCTGGCTCTTATGGACGGCCTCGATCCCGGCGCGGATGATCTCGGTGGAATAGGCCGCGAGATTGATCGTCACCCCGATCAGCGCCGCCGTGATGGCGCTGACGCGCACGCCCCCGGCGGGAAGGCCGAAATAGATGATGAAGAGCTGCACCAGAAAGGGCGTGTTGCGGATCAGTTCGACATAGGCGTCGATGAGGATGCGAACGGGCCGCCCGGCGACCGAGCGCAGCGAGGCGAAGAGAATGCCGAAGGCCGTGCCGCAGAGAATGGCAAAGGCGGAAATCTGGACGGTGAGCCACAGGCCCGCCAGAAGCTGGCTCTGATATTGCGCCAGCACGCCGAACTGGAACGTGTAATTCATGGGACAAACCCCGCGCGAAGGACAGGGGACGCCGGCTTGACCCAAGCCGGCGCCGGGCTCGCTCTAGAGACTGTTTCGAAAGTTCTCCGGGTCGGCTCGCCGGCGCTTTTCGTCCGTGCCTTCGTTGCCATCCTCGCCGATGCCGCCGGCATCGACTGCGTTTAGCGCCTTGGCTCGAACCGGAAATCTTGTCGCCGATCCTCCGCCGGGAACTTCCAAAACAATCTCTCAGAAAGCCGGGAGCGTGGGCGGCAGCGGGTCGCCGGTCCATTTCACGGCGATCTTGTCGAGTTCGCCCGAGACCTTCAGCAGGTAGATCGAGGTGTTGAGATATTGCAGCAGCTCGAAATCGCCCGGCTGCACCGCCATGGAATTGCCTTGGCGGAAGAAGGTGAAGCCGATCTGCAAGCCCGCCTGCGGAGCCTGCCGCAGAAGCCCTTGAGCGACCGTGGAGGGCAGCGCCGTCGCGTCCACCTGCCCCGCGACGAGGGCCTGGGCGGAGGTGGAATCGTCCTCGAAGACGACGATCTCCAGCCCTTCCACATTGGCGCGGCGCAGCGCCGTTTCCTGCGAGGAGCCGCGATTGACCGCGACGCGCTTGCCCTTCAACTGGTCGAGGCTTTCGAACTTCTCGTTCGGGCCGGACACGATCACCATGTTGAAGGCCGAATAGGGCGAGGTGAACATCACGGATTTCGCACGCTCGCCTGTTGGAGCGAGGGTCGCGACGAGGAAGTCCACCTGCCCCGTCTGGAGCGCGGGAATGCGCGCGGGCGGCGTCAGCGGCACCAGCTCCACCGGCATTCCGAGATATTGGCCGATCTGGTTGGCGACATCGACATCATAGCCGCTCGGATTGCCGCGTTCGTCGATCATGCCCATGGGCGGAGCGCCGGTCAGAACGCCGATCTTCACCGTGCCGCGCCCCTGAATGTCGGCGAGCGTCACGGCCTCGGCCGAACCCGGCATCGCCGCCGTCAGAGTGGCCACGGCGAGCGATCCGAGGAAAGCGGCCTTCATCACGGCGCGTCGTGTCGTGTTGGTCATACCCATGCCTCCCATGGCATTTCGAGAAAGGATCGAATGCGACCGGGCGGCCTCCCAGCGGCCCGGCGCATGATGTCAGAGACTGTTTCGGAAGTTCCCGGCGGAGGATCGGCGCGGGATTTTCGGTTCGTGCCAAGGCGCCAAACGCAGTCGATGCCGGCGGCATCGGCGAGGATTGGCAATGAAAGCACGGACGAAAAGCACCGCCGATCCGACCCGGCGAACGTTCGGAATAGTCTCTTAGAGCGTGGCGAGCACCCCGCCATCGACATAGACGATCTGCCCGTTGACGAAGGTCGCGGCGTCGGAAGCGAGGAAGATGCAGGCGCCCTGCAACTCCTCCACCTTGCCCCAGCGGCCCGTCGGCGTGCGGATCTTGAGCCATTCGGTGAACTTCGGATCGTCCACCAGCGCCTGGTTCAGCGGCGTTTCGAAATAGCCGGGGCCGATCGCGTTGATCTGGAGCCCGTGGCGCGCCCAGTCGGTGCACATGCCCTTGGTGAGGTTGAGCACCGCGCCCTTGGTGGCGGTGTAGGGCGCGATGGAATAGCGCGCGGCCTGCGCCTGAAGGCTGGCGATGTTGATGATGCGCCCCCGCCTGCGGGCGATCATGTGCTTGGCGACTGCCTGTCCGACGAAGAAGACCGAGTCCACATTGGCCCGCATGATCTCGGACCAGGTTTCGGCCGGATAGTCTTCCAGCGGGGCGCGGCGCTGGATGCCGGCATTGTTGACGAGAATGTCGATCGGCCCGATCTCGGTCTCGATGCGATCGACCCCGGCCTTAACGGCGGCGTGGTCGGTCACATCGAAGGCGCTCGTGTCGACCGCGATGCCCTCGGCGCGCAGGCGCTCGGCCGCCGCATCGAGCTTCGCGCCGTCGCGCCCGTTCAGCACGACGCGCGCCCCGGCGCGACCGAGCCCCTCGGCCAGCGAATAGCCGATGCCCTGGCCCGAGCCCGTGACGAGGGCCGTGCGGCCGGAGAGATCGAAAAGCTTCAGGGACATGATTCCCCCTTCCCATGCCGATTCAATGTACATGATACCGATAACACCGCAAGCGGACTCACGCGAGCGTGATCGTTCTGCAGTGATTCAGGCCTGCGGCCAGCCGTGATGGCAGACGCCCTCGCGGTCGAGCCGGGGGACCGTGTGCGCGCCGAAGAGATCGGTGGTGCGCCCCCTCGGAGCGAAGCTCCCCTCTGTTTCGCTTCGAAACATCAGCCGCTCGAAACATCAGCCGCGCCCGACGAAGGGCATGTCGGACGCCATCACCGTCATCTGGAAGACGTTGGCGTCCGGCGGCAGCGAGGCCATGAGGACGATGCTGCGCGCGACATTGTCCATCGCCATGACCGGCTCGGGCGCGATGCCGCCATGGGCCTGGAGCACGCCTCCCCCCATGCGGCTCGTCATGTCGGAGGCGACATTGCCGATGTCGATCTGGCCGACCGCAATGTTATGCGCGCGCCCGTCGAGCGAGCCCGACTTGGTGAGGCCGCTCACGCCATGCTTGGTGGCCGTGTAGGGCGCGGAATGGGGCCGGGGTACCTGCGAGGAAATCGAGCCGTTGTTGACGATGCGCCCGCCCCCCGGCTCCTGCCGCTTCATGACGCGGAAGGCCTCGCGCATGCACAGAAACACGCCGGTCAGATTGGCCGAGACAACGCGCGTCCATTCCGCCACGGGCAATTCGTCCATCGGCACGGCGGATGTGTTGGTGCCGGCATTGTTGAAGAGGAAATCGACGCGGCCGAACGTCTCGACCGCCCCGTCGAACAGGGCGGCGACATCGCCTTCCACGGTCACGTCGGTCGGCACCACCAGCGTCTGCGCCCCGCCCGCCAGTGCGGCCGTTTCCTCCAGCGCCTCGCGCCGCCGCCCGGCCAGGACGACGCGCCAGCCATCCGCCGCGAGGGCCAGCGCGGAGGCGCGCCCGATGCCGCTGCCCGCGCCCGTGACGATCGCGACGCCGCGCGGTTGAGAGACCTGTGCCATCAGGGCGCCTTTCCGAAATCGAAGAGTTTCATATAGGCCGCGCTGTCCTCACCGCCGATGCCGGCGGCCACCATCATGCGGTGCAGATCGGCGATGAGGTTGGTGAGCGGCATCGGCGTGCGCAGGCCCATGGAGAAGCGCTGCGTGGCTTCGAGATCCTTCAGCATATTGTCGATCCGCCCCGTCGGCGTCAGGTCGAAGCGCGCCATCTTGCCCATGAACTCCTGCAGGATGCGGCTGTCGGCACGCCCGCCCGCGAGCGCCGCGGGGATGCGCTCCGCATCGACGCCGGCATCCAAGGCCAAGCGCGTGGCTTCGGCTACGGCCATGAAATTGCAGGCGCAGAGCACCTGATTGATGAGCTTGGTCGTCTGCCCCGCGCCTGATGGCCCCATATGGGTCATGTTGGCGGCGACCGACGAGAGAACTTGCTGCGCGCGCTCCACCTCTTCGGCCTCCCCGCCCATCATCAGCGTCAGCCGGCCCTCTATGGCCGCCGGCGCGCCGCCCGACAGGGGCGCGTCCACCCAGCCCATGCCGGTCTCGGCGCGCAGGCGCTGAGCCATCGCGGCGGTGGCCTTGGGATCGGTGGAGGACATGTCGATCAGGAGCACGCCGCCCCGCGCATGGGCGGCGAGCCCGTCCGCGCCGAACACGACCGCTTCCACGATCTCGGCCGTGTTGAGGCTGAGGATCACGACATCGCAGGCCCCCATCAGCGCCTCCGCGCTGTCAGCGACAGTCGCGCCCTTGGCGGCCAGCGGCGCGGTCTTCTCCGCGTCGCGGTCGCGCAAGGTGACACTGTGCCCCGTTTGGAGGAAGCGGCCCGCGATGGCGCTGCCCATCACGCCCACTCCGACGATGCCGATCCGCGTTTGGCTCATGATGGTCTCTCTCAGATTGTGGGGTTCGAACGCTGGCGCGGCGCGGCGGTGGTGCCGCGCGGCACGACCTCGATGCCGAGATCGATGGAGGGCGGCCGGTCCGCGCCCCGCCCCTCGAAGAGATCGCGCAGGAGCTGGCCGGTCTCCTTGCCGATGCCCTTGGCATCCACCCGGATCGTGGAAATCGCCGGCTCGCATTCGCGCCCCAGCTCGAAATCGCCGAAGCCCATGAGGCTGATGCGGCCGGGCACGTCGATGCCCTGGCGGCGGCACTCCATCAGCGCGCCAAAGGCCGAACCGTCCGACACCGCGAAGACGCCCTCGACGTCAGGCTTATCGCGCAGCAGGAGCTTCATCGCCGCCGCGCCGTGCGCGTAGGAGACCGGGGCGGAGCCGTGGCGCAGGATCAGGCCGGTCTCGATGCCCTCTTCCCGCAGCACGGCCGCAAAGCCCTGGAGGCGCGCCTCGCCGCGCGCGTCGCGCATATCGCCTTCCGCCTCCGAGCCGATGGCCGCGATATGGCGGAGCCCCAGCGACAGGAGATGGCGCGCGGCGGCGCGGCCCGCCTCGAAATTGGAGAAGCCGACCGCGCGGTCGAGCGGAGCCGAGGGCGCGTCCCAGATTTCCACCACGGGAATGCCGGCATTGGTCAGCATCCGCCGCGTCGAGGCCGTGTGCAGCGTGCCGGCGACGACGATCCCCTGCGGGCGGCGCGCCAGAAGCGAGCGCACCAGCCGCTCCTCTTCGCCCGCCTGATAGAGCGTGTAGCCGATCAGGAGCTGGTAGCTCTGCCCCAAGGCTTCCGCGAGCCCCTGCGCCGTGTCGGCGAAGTTGGAATTGGTGAGCGTCGGCAGGATCAGGCCGACGAAATTGGTGCGCCGCGAGGAGAGCGAGCCGGCGACGAGATCGGGCACATAGCCGAGCTGGTCCACCGCGCGCATGACGCGCTCGCGGGTTTCCGGCGCGACGATGGACGGATCGGCCAGCACCCGGCTCACCGTCATGGTGGAAACGCCCGCGAGCTTGGAGACATCCCGCATCGTCGGCTTGGAGCCGGAGGCGGACCCTTGCGCGTCGCTCCGCCGCGCTTTCGCACCGGGCGCGGCCGGGGCGCGGCGATGGCCGGCCTTGGCCTCGCCCGTGGCCTCGCCGGCATCGGACGCCCCTCGCCGCGCTTCCGTCTCAAGCGGCGGGGATCGGTTCGGGGTCTGGACCTCGGCCTCTGGGCCGGCCTTCTTGTGTCGGGCCATGGTCATCTTCTTTCGCTCGGTCGATCCGCGCGTTCGAGCGTGGCTCGGCATGGTTTGCGGTCTCTCAGGCGAGACGCCGGTAGACCACATGACGCAGCGTGCCGTCGAACAGCGTCATCAGCTTTTCCATCACCGGCGCGCCGCGTGCCCGCACGGGCGAGGCTTCCGCCTCCGCCACGGCCTCAGCCGACGGATAGTCGATCTCCTGCACCAGCACGAGCGCGGGCGC
Organism: Aureimonas sp. D3; assembly: GCF_001463805.1. Lineage (NCBI taxonomy): Bacteria > Pseudomonadati > Pseudomonadota > Alphaproteobacteria > Hyphomicrobiales > Aurantimonadaceae > Aureimonas > Aureimonas sp. D3. Next base: position 36,150 of record NZ_BBWM01000022.1, read on the forward strand.
GCCGTCCTCGCGCCGCTCGGTGCGCAACACGCGCACGGCCAAGGCGTTGGGCATGGCCTGCCAGACCGGCATCAGCTCGGCCATGACGAGGTCGTAGAAGGCCTCCTCGCAGCCGGGGCGGATCGTGCCTTCGAACAGGGCGCTGCGCGTATGGATGCTCATCTCAGAAATGCAGGTGGACCTTGATCGCGCGCTTGCGATCGGCCGCCATCTCGAAGGCTCGGGACAGGTCGCTCATCGGCATCTCGGCCGACATCACCGGCTTCACGTCGATCCGGTCATTGGCCAGCCAATCGACGGCGGTGTGGAACTCCTCGCAGAAGCGGAAGGCGCCCACGAGGTCGATCTCCTGCGCCATCAGCATGTTGACGGGCACGCCCACCTCGCCCGGCGGCATCATGCCGAGCTGGACGATGCGCCCGCCCGGACGGATCGCGCGCACCAGCGAGCCGAGCGCGGGCGGCGCGCCGGTCGCCTCGAAGCCGACATCGAAGAAGCCCTTGTTGGCCTCGAAGGCGGCGAGGCGCTCCGGCGAGGTCGCGACATTGATCGTCTCGTCCGCGCCAGCCTGCCGCGCCAAGGCCAGCGGCTCGTCCACGAGGTCGGTGACCGCGACGAAGCTCGCGCCGGCATGGCGCACGGCGAGCGTCAACAACATGCCGATCGGCCCCGCGCCGGTGATGAGAACGCGCTTGCCGAGGAGATCGCCCGCGCGGGTGAGGCCGTGGATTGCGACCGACAGCGGCTCGGCGAGCGCGGCCTTGGCGAGCGGCATGTCCGGGGGCACCGGCACGGCCTGATCGGCCCGGCAGGTGAAGCGCTCGGCAAAGCCACCCTGCACATGCGGAAACATCGCCGCCGAGCCGAAAAAGCGCATGTTGCGGCAGAGATTGGAGCGGCCTGCGCGGCAATAGTCGCAGTGAAGGCAGGGACGGCTCGGGTTGACCGCGACGCGCTGGCCGATGGCCAGACCCGACACGCCCTCGCCCAGCGCCTCGATCTCGCCCGCCACCTCATGGCCGAGCACCAGGGGCTCGCGCAGCGCGAAGTCGCCGACGCGGCCCTTGCCCCAGTAGGACAGGTCCGACCCGCAGATGCCGCCCGCGCCGAAGCGTACCAGAACGTCGCCCGGCGCGAGATCGGGCTCGGGGCGCTCGTCGAGGCGCAGGTCCTTGGCGGCGTGGATCACGGCGGCGCGCATGGGTTCGGTCTCCTCCGTGCGACCGTTACGGGCCGCATCGTCACTGTTATCGGTAACAAAACTGAATGGATTTGGAAAGGGTTGTTTGCCTGGGTGGCGGCTTAATCCCGCCAGCCGTCCCCATGCGCGTTGACATAGATCGCATAGAGCGAAGTCTGCGCGGTGATATAGAGGCGATTCTTTTTCGGCCCGCCGAAGCAGAGATTGGACACCATCTCCTCCACCGGGATCGAGCCGATATGCGTGCCATCGGGCGCATAGACGCAGACGGCATCGGCATTCGAGGCCCAGATATTGCCTGATGTGTCAGTGCGGAACCCGTCGAAGAAGCCGTTCGGCGAGCGCGCGAACAGACGCCCCTCCCCCACCGTGCGCCCGTCCACCATGGGATAGGCGCGGATCACCGGCTCGCAGGCGGGATCGTGGGTCTTGCCCGTGTCCGAGACATAGAGGATCGATTCATCGGGCGAGAAGCAGAGCCCATTGGGCTTCAGCATGTCGGTGATGACAGCCGTCAGTTCGCCCGTCGCGGGGTCCAGCCGATAGACGTTGGACGCGCCGATCTCGGACGGGGCGCGGTGGCCCTCGTAGTGGAAGTCGATGCCATAGGTCGGGTCCGAGAACCAGACCGTGCCGTCGCGCTTCACCACCACATCGTTGGGCGAGTTGAGGCGCTTGCCCTCCCAATGCGAGACGAGATTGCGCCACACGCCGTCATGATCCAGCCGCGACACGCGCCGCCCGCCGTGCTCGCAGGCGACGACGCGGCCTTGCGAGTCCAGCGTGTGGCCATTGTGATAGCCGCAGGGACTTTCGAAGACCGAGACCGAACCGTCGCACTCATCGAAGCGCATCACCCGGTCGTTCGGAATGTCCGACCAGAGCACGGATTTGGCCGAGGGGACATGCACCGGCCCTTCCACCCAGCGCCCGCCCGTCCAGAGTTTCTCCAGCTTGGCATGGCCGATGAAGAGGGCGCGGAAGCGGTCGTCGTGGACGATATAGGTCTCGCTCATCTCAGGCTCAGTCTGTCGGCAGGGCGTAATCGTCGGCGCGGAAGACGGTGTGGAAGATGTCGCCCTCGTAGAGTTCCAGCAAGCCCTTGGTCACCTCGCGGGACTCGTAGCGCACGTCGGAGGCGAGCGCCGTCTCGATCGCCTCGCGCGAGGGATAGCGGACCTGGAGCACCATCTCGAAATGCGGGTCGGTGACATCGGCCTCTTCCTGCCGGAGGACCCGCACCTCCTCCGCGCCCGGAAAGCGCGTCCAGAGCGGCACGAGCTTCTCGCGCACATAGGCGGTGAATTCGGCCTCGTGGCCCGCCTTGGCGCGGCCACGGAAAAAGGCGCAACGGATGAACATGGCTGGGGTCTCGTCGGATTGATCGGGAAGGGAGCCCCGCCGCGAAGGAGGCGCGCGGCGGGGCGGGCATGGCGACTATGCCGCTTACTTCACGCCCCAGATGGTCTTGTAGGCGTCACGATAGCCGTTCTCGGGGTCGAAGGCGTTGCTCGGGCCGCCGTCGAACTCGATATTGGCCTTGGTGACGATGTGGAGCGGCGAGACGTAGGAGGACCAGGGCTGGCCCGCGAAGGCGCGGTTCAGCTCGTCCACCAGCTGCCAGCCCTGAAGCTTCAGGGGCTCGGCGACCGTGACGGCTTGATACTGGCCGGAGCGGATGCGCTGATAGGCCGATTCCGAACCGTCGCCCGCCGCGACATTCACCGGCTTGCCGTCGCCCGCGATGCCCGCCGCCGCCAGCGAAGGGCCCATGAAGTCGAAATAGAGATCGTTGATGGCGAGCGAATGCGTCCAGGCATCGCCATGGCGCTGGAGCAGCGAGGTGGTGAGCTGCGGCATCCGGGTGGACGTCTCGGCGATGGGCGTATCGACATATTCGACCACCGTGCCGCCGAGCTTCTGGATCTCGGCCTTCATCGCGTCAGCCTTGGCGATGGCGACGGCATAGGTCGAGTCGGTGAAGATCACGACGCCGGGCTTGCCCTTGGCATCGACATAGGCCCAATCGGCGGCCGCTTTCGCCACCTGCATCGGGTCGGTCGTCACATTGGCGAAGACGCCTGCCGCCGGCACGGGGCCAACTTCCGGCGCGGTGTGCCAGGCGACGATCGGGATCTTGGCGTTCTTGGCCTGCTCCAGCCCCGCCTGCTGCTCCACCGCGTCGAAGCCGGCGACGACGATCCCGTCCGGGTTCAGCGCGATGCCCTGTCCCACCGCCGCCGTGCGGCCGGAGATCGAGCCTGCGCCGTCGATCGTGCGGACCGTCCAGCCGGCGGCCTTGGCCGCTTCCTCGATGCCCGAGACGACGCCGAGAATGCCGCCGTTCTTCATGTCGCCGGCCAGAACCACGATGGTCTTGTCCTTGGCGATCTTCGGGCCTGATGTCGGCCCGTCCCATTTCGTGACCTTGGAGGCGTATTTGTCCACCGTCGCCTTGGCGTCCGCCATCGCATCGGCGCGGGCGGCGGGCGCGGCCACGATCATGAGGGCACCGCCGAGGAGCAGCGCGGAGAGAAGCGTCTTCATGTTGATTTCCTCCCGAGGATGTCTTGTCGTGGCCCGTCCGTTTCCTCCCGGCGGGCCGGTTTTGTTACTTCGCGCCGCGCCGGCGCTGGGCGTAGGCGGCGATGCCGATGGCGACGAGCAGCGTCATGCCGTTGAACAGGGGCTCGACATAGAAGGAGCCGCCGAACTGCTGGATGCCTGAAATGCCGACCGCGAGCACGATCACGCCCACCACCGTGCCCCAGACATTGACCCGGCCGGGCTTGATCGTGGTGGAGCCGAGAAACGCGCCGACGAGGGCCGGCAGGAGATATTCGAGCCCGACGCTCGCCTGCCCGATGCGCAGCTTGGAGGCCAGCAGCACGCCCGTCAGCGCCGTCAGGAAGCCGGAGGCGACGAAGGTGGCCATGGTGAAGCGGCGCACGGGAATGCCGTTCAGCGCGGCGGCCTTGGGGTTGGCGCCGATGGCATAGAGATAGCGGCCGACCGGCGTGTATTCGAGAACCAGCCAAAGGAAGACGGCAAGGCCCAGCACATAGAAGCCGCCGATGGGCAGGCCGAAGATCATCGTGCCGTTCAGCGCCAGGAAGCCTTCGGGAAGCGGAGCCACGACCTGCCGACCGCCCGTGTACCAGAGCGCCAATGCGTAGAGCACCGTGCCCATGCCGAGCGTCGCGATGAAACTGTCGATCTGCGCGACCTCGACCAGAAGCCCGTTCAGCAGGCCGACCAGCGCCCCGAGCGCCAGGACGATCAGCACCGCGACCGGCCAGGGAATGCCGAAGGCCGTTTGCAGCGAGATCGCCAGGATATGCCAGAGCACGATGCCGTAGCCGACCGTCAGGTCGATCTTGCCCGCCGTCATCGGGATCATGGCGGCGAGCGCGAGGAGCGCGATGATCGACTTGTCCGAGACGATGGAGCGCAGGTTCAGGAGGGTCGGGAAGGTGCGCGGCAGGAGGATCGCAAACAGGAGGATTAGCGCCAGCGTCAGGATCGGTAGGCCATAGACCGGCAGAAGGCGCATCGCCGCCTGACCGGGCGGAAGGCCGCGCATTTCGGCGCGCGTCGGCTCGAGCGCGTTGGATTTGATGGAATTCATGACGGGTCTCCCGCGTGCGCCAAGGCTGTTGGGACCTCGCGGCCGGCGGGGCCGGCGAGGGAATGTGAGATCGCACGATGCGCTCGCGCTCTGCGGGCGCGCCGGCGGGCATGGAGGAGGCGGCCGGGTCGGTCCGGCCTTCGCCCTTTCCATGTCGGAACGGGCTCGAACCGGATGAGCGCCGCCAGCCGAGCCGGCGGCCGGAAGGTCAGGCGGCTTCCGAAGCGCTCGCGGCGGCGATGACGCGCTCGGTCGTCACCGCCTCGCCACTCAGCTCCGCGATGATCGCGCCGCGATTGAAGACGAGCGCGCGGTGGCACAGCGTCGCCACTTCCTCGAAATCGGTGGAGACCACGAGCACGGCGAGACCGGCGGCGACCGCCGCTTCCACGAGGCGATAGATTTCGGCCTTGGCCCCGACATCGACGCCCGCCGTCGGGTCTTCGAGGATCAGGAGCCGGCGGCCGGTTTCCAGCCAGCGGCCGACGATGACCTTCTGCTGGTTGCCGCCCGACAGGCCCTCGATGGCGAGATCCGGGTCGTTGGGGCGAAGGCCGATGCGGCGGCCCAGCTCGCGCGCGGCCTGGCTCTCGCTCGCCGGCGAACGGAAGGAGAAGAGCTTGCGGCCGAACGCGCCGGGATTGAGGAAGGCGTTCTCGCGCACCGACAGGGCGGCCGCGACGGATTCTTCCGCACGGTCCCGCGCCACGAGGCCGATGCCGCTTTCAAGCGCGGCGCGCATGGAGGAGAGGTCGGGCGCCGCGCCATCGATCGTGACCGCGCCCGAATGCGCCTGCACCCCGAACAGCGCGCGCCCCACCGCCTCCTGCCCCGCGCCGCGCAGGCCCACCAACCCGAGGATTTCGCCTTGGCGGATATCGAAACTGACCGGCCCCGCGCCCGCTGTCGCGAGGCCCCGCACCGTCACGCGGGCCTTCGCTTCCGCCAGCGCGGGCAGTTTCTCGTAGAGCTTGAGCGAGCCGGTGCCGACGATCTGCGCGATGAGATCGGCGGACGTCAGGTCGGCGATGCGCCCCTCCCCCGCCAGCGCGCCGTCGCGCAGCACCACGGCCCGGTCGGCCACGCGGAAGATTTCGTCCAGCCGGTGCGAGACATAGATCACGCCGACGCCCCCGGCGGAGAGCCGGCGCACCGCCCCCATCAGCTTCTCCACCTCGTCGGCGGGAAGGCTGGCCGTCGGCTCGTCGAGGACGAGAAATTCGCAGTCCGTGGCGAGCGCGCGCGCAATCGCGACCAGAGACTTTTCGGTGCGCGACAGGGAGGACACGCGCGTGTCCGGGTCGAAGTCGCAGCCGAGCCGCGCCAGCGCCTCGACGGCTTGCGTCCGCACGCCCGCCCAATCCACCAGCCCGCGCTTGCCCCCGCCGCGCCTGGGATAGCCATTGGCCATGGCGACGTTCTCGGCGATGGTCATCCATTCGATCAGGCCGAGATCCTGATGCACGAAGGCGACGGCGCGCCGAGCGCCCGCCGCCCCCTCGCTCTCGTGGGCATAGGGCGTTCCGTCGATGGCGATGCGCCCGGCATCGGCCTTGTGGATGCCCCCCAAGATCTTGATGATGGTGGACTTGCCCGCGCCGTTCTCGCCGAGCAGCGCCACGACCTCGCCGGACCGCACGGAAAAGCTGACGCCCTTCAGCGCCTGCGTCCCGCCGAAACGCTTGGCGACTCCCTCGAACCGAAGCTCACTCATGACAACCTCCCAATCATCATGACGTGATGTTACCGATAACTTTGTGGTTGTCAATCCATATCCGGCGTGGCGTGTCGTCCCTTCTCGACGCGACCGCAAGGGGATGGACGGCGCGGCATGTCACCGGGTGGAGACTCGATCAGGGATGGACGGGTTGATGCCTACTGTTGGCCCTTCCCAGCCGTGTAGCTCGAAAGGGAGGGGCGCGCGCGAACGGCGTGGCGGACGAGGCAGGGCCAACGCGGCTCAGCCCCCTCCCCCTGTTCCTCAGCGAGACGCCACGTTCAACGATCCGCCAAGATCATCTCGGCGGCTTTTTCCGCGATCATCACCGCCGGAGCGTGGGTGTTGCCGGAGACGATGGTGGGCATGATCGAGCAATCGGCCACGCGCAGGCCCGCGATGCCGCGCAGGCGAAGCTGCGGATCGACCACCGCGTCCGGGTCCGCCCCCATGCGTGCCGTGCCGACCGGATGAAAGATCGTGGTTGCGATATCACCGGCGGCGCGCGCCAGATCCTCGTCGCTCTGAAGATGCACGCCGGGCTTGAACTCCTGCGGGCGGTGGCGCTCCAGCCGCCTTGTCGCCATGAGACGGCGCGCGGTGCGGATCGAGGCGCTTGCCACTTCGCGGTCGCCATCGGTGGAGAGATAGTTCGGCGCGATCGCGGGCAGGGCGAAGGGATCGGGCGAAGTAATGCGCACGCTGCCGCGCGACTCCGGGCGCAGATTGCAGACCGACACGGTGATCGCGGGAAAGGCGTCGAGCGGCTGCCCGAACCTGTCGAGCGAAAGCGGCTGCACATGGAACTCGATATTGGCGGTCTCGAAGCGCGGATCGGACTTCATGAAGATGCCGAGCTGGCTCGGGGCCATGGCCATCGGCCCGGAACGCCTCAGCGCATATTGCAGCCCGATCTGCGCCTTGCCCAACAGGGTCGCCTGCCATTCGTTGAGCGTGCGCGCGCCCTCGATGCGAAAGGCCGTGCGGATTTGCAGGTGGTCCTGCAGGTTCTCGCCGACCGTGGGGCGGTCGAGCACAACCGCGATCCCGTGACGGCGTAGCAGCTCGGCGGGGCCGATGCCGGATAGCTGGAGAAGCTGCGGGGTGCCGATCGCGCCCGCCGCCAGCAAGACCTCGCCCTGCGCGCTCGCCGGTCGCCCATCGAGCCTGAGATCCAGGCCGGTGGCGCGGCCTTCCTCGATGCGGATGCGCTCGGCCTGAGCTTTGGTCAGGATGCGCAGGTTCTTGCGATGCCGGATCGGGGCGAGAAAAGCGCGCACGGCGTTGAAGCGGAATCCGGCTTTCTGCGTCACCTCGAAATAGGAGGAGCCGAAATTATCGCCCCTGTTGAAATCCTCGATGGGCGGCACGCCCATCTCCTCCGCCGCCTCGCGGATCGCGTCGAGGATCGGCCAGGACAGGCGCTGCTTTTCCACGCGCAGCTCGCCGGACTGGCTGTGAAACGGGCCGCTGAGCGCATGATGGTTCTCGGATTTCAGAAACAGCGGCAGCACATCGTCCCAACCCCAGCCCGCATTGCCGAGCTGACGCCAGCGGTCGTAATCGGCGGCCTGTCCGCGCATATAGATCATGCCGTTGATGGACGAGCAGCCGCCCATGACCTTGCCACGCGGATAGGCGAGGCGTCGCCCGTTCAGCCCCGCCTCCGCCTCGGTGGCATAGCCCCAGTCCGTGCGCGGATTGCCCATGCAATAGAGGTAGCCGACCGGGATATGGACCCAGTGGTAGCGATCCGAGCCGCCGGCTTCCAGAAGCAGAACGCTGTTCTTCGGGTCGGCGCTCAGGCGGTTGGCGAGCGTGCAGCCCGCCGAGCCCGCGCCCACCACAATGTGGCTGTAGCGGCCAAGATCGAGGCGAGGATCGGGGGGAAGAGAACTCATGGTCGTCACTCCGACGCGGCGGCGCCATAGGGGGATCATCCAGGGTGCGAGGCCCTGCTTCAAGAGCTTCGCCCGCATTTCAAGCGCCGGAAGAGTAAGGCTGCGCAGCCATCCTTGGCGAGACGGCGACGGGCGAACACTTATAAACCCGCCACCCGGCTGGGCTCGACGCTCTCAGGTCGAATGGCGGGTTGTCGGCTTGCTCCATAAGGCGTCGAGTGCTGGGGCGAGAGCGCGGACGGATCGGCAGCCGCCCTTGTCATGGGCCTTGATCGCCGGGCTCGGCTGAAAGGAGGCCCGCGCCCGCAGGTCGATGACATGGAGTGTGTCGGGATGGACGTTCCGCCATTCCGACCGGGCGCCTGTCGAGAAACGGATTGCCAAGTATCGGCTCGCCCGCTGCGCCCAAGAGAGAGTGCTAGTTGCCACGGTCGGCGCTGCCTATGCCCGCGATCGCGGGGGGCGGTTTCGGCCGCGTCGATGCAGGCGCGGATCGGCTCGCGGGCGTTGCATCGACGCTCGTTCGGATCGCGCTCGCCATGGACGGACCGTGGCGTGGCGACTGATCGTCGAGCGCGTGCACGGTGATAGGCCGGCCTGGAAGGCTGAACAAGACGGCCTTGTTCACGGTGTTGCCCGCGACGAGGTTGCGGAGAAAACAGCCAGCCCTGGTTGTCGATGTCCCAGGTGGCCTCGCCATCCGCGCCTCGATGAGGCATCGCCATCAGCGCGGCGGCACGGTCTCCTCGCTGGAGTCGCACGTCCGCTCGTGATCAACGTTGCGGCCATCTGTTCAAAGGCGCGCCTTGGTCGCGGCTGACGTTCGGCGATGCCACGATGGCCGCGTGGGCAATCCTGCCCGTCCCCACCACCGGCGAGGGCGGCGAACGTGCGGACGATGCCGGTCGGCTCCCGTATGCCTCTGGTGTCGCGGCCGGCGATCGGTTGCGGGTACGACGGGACGGCTATGCCGGGCTCATCGCTTCGCCGGCAAGATGGCGGGGCAGTCCGATTGGAGATCGGGACATGGGACACCGAGCGGCGAGCTGTCGCGCCTGCTCTGCTGCGAGGAGACCATTCGGCCGCGGATCCCGTTTCGGCCAGCTTGGCTATCGGCAATACCGGACCATCGTGGGACGCCCGCCTCTGCGATCAGTTCGCGCGCGGGGCGATCAGCTCGCGGTAGTGATGGGGCTGGCGCATCAGCACCAGATCCTTCCGGCGCACCACATGGGTGGGATAAGGCCCGCCCAGACTGCCGGTGTCCACGGTCATGAGCGCATAGCTCCCGTTGCCCTGGACCACGGTTTCCTGCCGGGGAAACAGGAACGTGTCGGGGCCGAACACGCCGGAATGGCCGGGATAACCGTCGAGAGGCGCGTGGACATTGGCGAAGGCCAGCCAGCAATTGTTCTCGCCCGCGCGCACCCGGTACTGGTGCCAGTGCAGGGGGTCCGGCCCGGTCGGGATGGGCGCGGGCTGCGCCACGCTGGTGCCCTCGTGGCCGGCGTGGAACCGGTCGCGGATCGCGGCGGGGCAGGCGATGAGGTCGCAGCCCTTCAGCGCCAGAACGCGGCCGGCTTCCGGAAAGCTCATGTCGTGCCCGATCAGGAGGCCCAGCCGTCCGAAGGGCAGGTCGAACAGGGCCCAAGCCTCGCCCGGCTCGGCCCAGCTCTTCTCGGCCTCGGTCAGGTGGATCTTGCGATACGCACCAAGCGCGCCCTCCGGCCCGACGAGGATCGCGCTGTTGAAGCAGAGCGCCCCGTCCCGCTCGGCAAAGCCCACGACGAGATGGAGCTTCAGTTCAGTGGCAAGGCTCTGGAGATCGGTGAAGATCGGGCTGCCGGCTTCAAGCGCCGTCTCGCTCGGGCGCGTGAGGCCGGTCAGCGCGAGTTCGGGGAAGACGACGAGTTCGGCCCCCTCCCCCGCCGCCGCGCGCGCGATCTCGCCGATCTCGCGCAGATTGCTGCGGGGGTCGTCGCCCGGATGCATCTGCGCCGCCGCCACCTTGGCCTGCCGCCCCTCGGGCAAGGGCTGGTGGCCGTAGAGGCGGAAGAAGTCGCCGGGGTTCCAGGCGAAGGTGTTGGTCATCAACTCCCGGTACAGCTCGGGGCGGCGCTGCCTGAGGATCGGCTCACCCCAGACGGTGCGCGCGCGGGCGATCGCGGGGTCGATTTCAGCGGTGGCGATGCCGTCGCCGCCATCCAAGACGGCGAGGATCGAAGCGTCCGGCGCGATGATGCAGGAGCCGCCCGAGAACTGGACGCCCCGCTCCAGCCCCCAGCGGTTTGCCTCGATCAGATAGCAGCCGTTCTCGAAGGCGCGGTTGATCCAGTAGGGCGCGGGCGTGCGCTCGGCGAGCCAGTTCGACACGTGGCAGATGACATCGGCCCCCTTGAGGCCGGCCAGGCGCGCCGTCTCGATGAAATGGATGTCCATGCAGATCAGAAGCGCGATGCGCCCGATCTCCGTCTCGAACACCTCATGCCCGAGATCGCCCGAGACCGCCCATTTGGGCTCGGAAATATAGGGATGCGTCTTGCGATGCGTACCGACGACGCCTTCGGGGCCGATCAGCACGGCCGAGTTGTAGTAGAGATCGGTCGCGGGATCGACCTCCGGCATCCCGACCACGATGAAGCATTTCTTCTCGCGCGCGAGGGCCGCGAAGCGCTCCGTGGTCGGGCCGGGGATCGGCTCGACAAAGGGCGCGACCTCGGCCCGCTCATGCCAGCAATAGCCGGTCGTTCCCATTTCGGGCGTCACGATCAGCCGCGCGCCACCCTCGGCGGCCTCACCGACAAGGGCGAGAAGCCCCGCGATATTGCGCTCCTTTTCGAACATAAGAGGCTCGAACTGAACGGCGGCGGCCTTGAACGGGGCGGGCATCGAGAAGCTCCGGGCGAAAGGAAGCGAAAAAGGCGGGAGAAGGCCGGCCGCGCCCATGGCGGGGCGGCCGGCCCGGGATCAGCGCGGCGTGCCGGCGATCGATTTCAGGATGGACGCGCCGACCGTGTATTTGGGATCGACCATATTGCCGAGGCGGATGCGCCCGCACTGGGTGAGCAGCATATAAGCGTCGAGTTCCTCGAAGCCGAAATCCTTGGCGAGCCAGCGGATCAGCTCGCGATAGGCCCCGCGCGCGGCGTCCTCCATCGGGCGGGACGAGCCGACCGTCATGTAGAAGCTCTCGTTTTCGAGGCGCGGCGTCTTGATCGTCCAGCCCTTGATGAGATCGATCTGGACGGTGGTAACGGTCGGGTGCTCGACGGCGACGCCGCACAGCTCGCCATCGCCCTGCGCGGCGTGGCAATCACCGAGATAGAGATAGGCGCCCTTGGTGTTGACCGGCAGATAGACCACCGCGCCCGGCGCGACGTCCGGTAGGTCCATGTTGCCGCCGTAGTAATCGGGCACCAGCGAGGAGATGGCCTCGATCTCGGGCGCGGTGCCGATCGTGCCGATGAAGGGCTCGTAGGGCAGCGTGATCCGGTCGTTCCATTTGACGCCCGTCTCGGCGTCCACATGCAGCTTCTTGACACGCTCGGGCAGCGGCTCGGTGAGGAGCGCGGTGTCGGCGGTCGGCACGAGGCCGCCGAACTCGGGCATCAGAACCGTGGTGCCGCGCGGCTGCGGCCCGCGGGGCACGATGCTCTTGATATAAACCGCGAGGCAATCCCCCTTTTCCGCGCCGTTCACGTAGATCGGGCCGTTCTGCGGGTTGAGATAGGGAAAGTTCAGCTTCTCGCTGGGCATGTCCCGTTCGGTCTGGATCGCGCCCTCGAACGCGTCATGCGTTTCGGCCGAGACCACCGCGCCGGGATCGACGGTCAGCACCGGCTCCACGAAGGCGCCGTAGACATAGTGATACTTGCCTTGGCGCTCTTCGGTGATGGCGTGTTCGCTCAGCGCCTCGCCCTTGGCGACGCCCCGGCGGGCCATGACGGAATCCTGAAACCAGCTCATGTCAGAGCCTCCTCCTGCTTGGTGTTCTATGGGTGGGGTGATGCGCTCAGACGGCGAGGTAGCGGCGAACCGCGTCGCGGTCCTCCAGCGCGTCCGGCGCGATCTCGTTTGTGATGCGGCCCTTGTCCATCACATAGGCGCGGCTCGCCATGGCGCGGATCATGTCGATATTCTGCTCCACGAAGACCACGGTGACACCGGTCGTGCGGTTCAGCTCCACCATGATCCGGGCGATGTCCTGCACGATATTGGGCTGGATGCCCTCGGAGGGCTCGTCCAGCAGGATCAGCGCGGGCG
>NZ_BBWM01000023.1:0-52868 GCF_001463805.1 Aureimonas sp. D3
ACCATGATCCGGGCGATGTCCTGCACGATATTGGGCTGGATGCCCTCGGAGGGCTCGTCCAGCAGGATCAGCGCGGGCGCGCCCATGAGAACGCGGCCGATGGCGAGCTGCTGCTGCTGGCCGCCCGACATGGTGCCGGCGCGCTGGTGCCGCCGCTCGGCAAGGATCGGGAAGAACGAGAAGATCTGGTCGAGCCGGTCTTTGGGCGCGCGCTGGCCGGCGATGGATTCGCCCACCGCGAGATTTTCCAACACGCTCATGCGCGGAAAGACGTCGCGCCCCTGCGGGACATAGCCGACGCCGAGCCGGGCGCGCTTGTGGGCCGAGAGCGCGTCGATGGCTTGGCCGCGAAACACGACCGAGCCCTTGTCGGACGGGAGAAGCCCGATCAGGCTTTTCATCAGCGTCGACTTGCCGACGCCGTTGCGCCCGATCACGGCGACGATCTCGCCCTCGCGCACCTCCATGTCGACGCCCTGAAGCACGGGCTTGCCGCCATAGCCGGACCAGAGACCGACCGTGTTGAGGATCACCTCTCTACGCATGGACGTCTCCGAGATAGATGGCGGCCACGCGCTCGTCGGCGACGATCTCCTCGATCGAGCCCTGCGCAAAAATCTTGCCGAAGTGGAGGACGGTGACGGCCTGGGCGATCTGCCGCACGAAGGCCATGTCGTGCTCGACGGCGAGAACGCTGACGCCCTCGCGGTTCAGCGCCTGGACCATCTCGCCGGTGGCGAAGGTCTCGTCCGGCGTCATGCCGGCGGTCGGCTCGTCCAGAAGCAGGAGCCGGGGTTTGAGCGCGATCGCCATGCCGATCTCCAGCCATTGCTTCTGCCCGTGGCTGAGATTGCCGGCGAGCGTGCGCTCGGCATCCTTCAGCTTCAGGAACTCCAGAAGCCGGTCGATCTCCTCGGCGAGCGAGTGCGCGGCCTGATGGTGCTGGAGCGCGATCTGGAGGTTCTGGCGCACGGACAGCGCCTTGAAGATGCCCGGCACCTGGAACTTCACCGAGATGCCGCGCCGAATGCGCTGGAAGGGTTTTTCGCGGGTGATCTCCGCCCCTTCGAAGAGGATCGCGCCGCTGGTCGGCAGATGCTCGCCGAGGATCAGCCGGAAGAAGGTGCTCTTGCCCGCCCCGTTCGGGCCGATCAGGCAATGAATTTCGCCGGTCTTGAGCGTGAAATCCACGCCCCCGGTGACATGCAGGCCGCCGAACCACTTGTTGAGCGCGCGGGTTTCCAGGATCGCCGTCATCACACCGCCTCCCGTTCGCGCACCCGCCGACGCAGGCGGCCGGAGAGAAGCGTGCCGAGCCCGTAGACGAGGCCGTTCGGGGCGATCAGGACGGTGAGCACCAGAAGCAAGCCCATCACGACCAGCGCATATTGGCTGCCGTAGATCGTCAGCGCTTGGAAGCCGGCGAGCACCAGAAGCGTGCCGAGGAGCGTGGTGGTCAGGTCCGCGCGCCCGCCGACCGCGACCCAGACGATGGGCAGCGAGGCCGCCGTCATGCCCATGGAGGCGGGCGTGATGTAATTGCCCCAGGACGTGTAGAGGACGCCCGAGAGCCCGGCCAGCGCCGACCCGATGACGAAGGCGGCGAGCTGATAGCGGCGAATGTCGTAGCCGAGCATTTCGGCGCGCTGCGGGTTCTCGCGGATGGCGACGAGCACATTGCCGAAGCGCGAGTTCACGAGCATCCGCAAACCTAGATACACGACCACCAGAAGCGCCAGCGTGACATAGTAGAGCGGCACGTCCGGAAAGAGCGCGATGTCGCCGCCCGGCCAGGGGATGGTGAGCGAGGGCATTCCGCCCATGCCGTTGAACCCGTTGAGCCGCGCCGTGCCGACGCGCCATTCCGGCCCCGCCGTCTGCGACATGAAGCGCTCCAGAACCAGCGTCACCGACAGGGTGACGATGCCCAGAAACACGCCCGAGATGCGCCCGAAGAAGAGGAAATAGCCGAGAATGGCGGCGAGCAGGCCTGAGACCGCGACGGAGGCGAGAAGCGCGAACAGCGTCAGCCCATAGGCATCGCCGAAATTGATCGAGATGATGCCGTATGTATAGCCGGCGACGCCGAAGAAGGCGGTCTGGCCGAAGGAGAGCGCGCCGCCATAGCCCCAGATCAGGCTGAGCCCCATGGCCATGAAGGCCCAGTTGAAGAAATAGACATTGTTGCCGACATCGTATCCGTCCGCGAATTGCGGGTAGAGGCAGGCCGCGAGGAGGACGAGGGCGAAGGGCAGCCAGAATTTGCGCCCCTTGCCGAGCGTCTGCGGGCCTTCGATCAGGGCGAGCGGGCCGGGCCGCTTGGGTTTGGTGGCCATCGATCAGGCCCTTTCGCGCAGAATGAAGCCGGAAATGCCGCGCGGCAGCACACGAATCACCACGATGACGGCGACCAAGAGGCCGATCTGCCCGAAGAGCTGGCCCTGCCAGGAGGTGAGCGCGGCCTTGACGATGCCGAGGATCGCGGCGGCCGGGGCCGTGCCGAGGAAGACGTCCGCCCCGCCGACGACCACCGTCACGAAGGCTTCCACCACGAAGGCCGAGCCCATGGTCGGCACCAGGGTCATGGTCGGCGCATAAAGCCCGCCGGCCAGCCCCGCCAGCGCCGCGCCGAGGCCGAAGGTCAAGGCGTAGACGAGATTGGTGTTGACGCCGAGCGCTTCGGCGATGTGCGGCACTTGGATCGTGGCGCGGGCCAGCGTGCCGAAGCGGGTCTTGGTGAAGAGCAGCCAGAGACAGAGCAGAAGAAGCAGCGCCGCGCCGACCAGAACGAGGCGATAGACGGAATAGGTATAGGGGCCGACGGCGAAGGAGCCGAAGGGCGTGCCGGTGCCGGGCATGGAGGAGCCGAGCAGGATGAGCGTGCCTTGGGTGGCGATCATCGAGATGCCCCAGGTCGCGACGATCGTATCCAGCGGCCGGTCGTAGAGATGGCGGATGACGATACGCTCCAGCGCCATGCCGACAAGGCCCGAGACGAGCGCGCCCAGGAGAATGGCGAGCGGCAGCGGCAGGCCCATGCGCGCGGCGCTGGCCGACACATAGGCCCCGCAGAGGATGAACTCGCCATGGGCGAGATTGATGACGCCCATCATGCCGAAGATCACGGCGAGGCCGCAGGCGGAAAGAACCAGAAAGGCGAAGGCGTCGCCCGCTTGGTAGAGAAAGGTGAAGGCGCCGTAGAGGACGTCCATCGTGCCATCCGATGTCTGTGAGCCGTCGGGAGGAACCGGCCGGGCGTTTAAAGCCACCCGGCCGGCTTGGGTGTCACATGCGCGCCGTCAGCCCTTGGGCGGCGGGTTGGAGGGCGTATATTGCGCGCTCGGATCGTTCTTGGTCAGGTCGCAGCCGGCCTCGCCCAGCCAGTAGGGCTTGATGTCGTTCCAGACCTTCGGGAAGGAGATCGAGTGATCGTCGCCGACCTTGGCGAGATAGATCGTGTGGGACATGTGCTGGCTCTTGGGGTCGAGGCAGACCTTGCCCTCCGGCGCGTCGAAGCAGACATCGCCCTTGGCGATCTCGGCGCGCAGCGACTCCTTGTCAGTCTTGCCGCCGGCCCGCTCGATCATCGTCTTGTAGAGATAGGTGGCGGTGTAGGAGTTCTCCGCTTCCTGGTTGATATAGGGCTCGTCCGGGAACTTCTTGTGCCACTTCTCCACGAAAGCCTTGGAGGCGGGCGTGTCGACTTCCTCGATATAGTTCACCGTCGCATACATATTGGCGAGGGAAGGCGGCTTGAAGCGCTTGTGCTCGTAGCCCTGGCCGACATTGACCGAGGAGGCCATGGGTAGCGCGAGGTTGGCCGCGCCCGCCTGCTCGTAATAGGAGGCCTGCGCCGTGCCGACGAGCAGCGTCACCACGAAGTCGGGCTTGGCCGCCTGGATGTTCTGGATGGTCTGCGAGAACTGCGACACGCCAAGCGGGATGAACTCCTCGCCCACCATCTCGCCGCCATTCTCCTTGACGATATTGCGCACCCATTCAGCCGAGATCTGGCCGAAATTATAGTCGGCCGCGATCGTGTAGACCTTCTTGCCATAGGTCTGGAGCATATAGGGCAGGAGCGTCGAGAACTGCTGCTCGGGCACCGCCCCGGTCACGATCATATTGGCGTCGCAGACGCCGCCCTCGTACTGGTTGTTGTAGAAGGCGAGCGCGTCGAACTGGTTGACGATCGGCCGATAGGCTTCGCGCGAGGCGGAGGAGAAGCCGGCGAAGACCGCGTTCACCTTGTCGCGCTGGAGCACGCGGCGCATGAACTCCTGATAGCGCGTGTTGTCGGACTGCGTGTCGTAGACCACGAGTTCGAGCGGGCGACCGGCGATGCCGCCGGCGGCGTTTATCTCGTCGGTGGCGAGCTGGATGCCGTGCAGCTTGCCGATCGTCGCCACGGCGAAATCGCCGGACTGGTCCTCGAGCACGCCGAGCTTGATCGGGTCGGCCGCGAAGGCGGCACCGGACAATAGGAGGAGTGTTCCGAGCGCCGCGAGGGCGCCGGAGGATCGCTTCTTCATCATGTGTCTCCTGTAGGAGTGGGAGGATCAGTCCGCGGCGGCCCGCAGGGTCGGGCTCGCCGTATCGACATGCGACGATCCGGCCCGCTGGAGGGCCAGCCGTTCGCAATAGGTTTCCAGCCCGAGGCGCTCGCGCATCGCCTCACGCCGGATGATCTGGTAGGCCGTCTCGTCGTCGATGCCGCGCGCGGCCATGAGATCGACCACGGCGCGGATGACGTGCCGGCGCAGGCGGCGGCGCGCCTCCAGCTCGTCCACATCGGCCTGCAGCCGGGCGCGCCGCGCGTGCTCGTTGACGCCGAGATAAAGCGCCGAATAAACCGACCCGCCATAGACGGGCTTGGGCAGAAAGGCGGTCGCGCCCGCCGTCACCAGCGTGCGCAGGCGGCTCGGCGCTTCGACGCCCACCAGACCGATCACCGGGATCGCAGGCAGAACGGCTTCGGACGAGGAGGTCGCGCCCAGGTTCAGGTCGCCGTCGAGAAACAGAATGTCGCGCGCGGGGTCGGCACCCGCCCCTCCGAGGTCGAGGCCGCTCTCGCCGGCTTCAATCCCCTCGACGCCGAGCCCGAGCTTCTGAAGCGTGCCGGTCAGCGCTTCGATGGCGCGCGTGTCGCGGGAGGCGAGAAGGGCGCGGCGGTGGCTGAAGTTCTGGACGAGACGGGCGATGCTCATGACACGACCTTCAGCATGGGGCGCAGGATCGGCTGCTCGAGGGCCGCCGAGGACCGCACGAGATAGGGGTCCGGCCGCACGGGAGCCGGGGCTTCCACGAGAATGTCGAACTGCCCGTCCGCCCGCGAGCGGCCGATGCGCGGCGTCAGATAGGCGTGCAGCGTGCCCGGATCGATGGAGACGCGGCCCTGCGGGGCGTCCAGCGTCTGCCCGGCGACAAAGGCTTTGACACGCGAGATATCGTCCGTACCTGCGGCTGCCACGGATTTGGCCAGGAGCCGCACGGCGATATAGGCCGCCTCCGCCTCGCTGGACGCTGCCGGGCCTTGCGGAAACTGGCTGGTGTAATCGGCGACGAAGGCGCGGTTGGCCGCCGTCTGGACGCTGGCGAAATAGACGGACGAGGAGAGATGACCGTCGATCGCGCCAGCGCCGATCTCGACCAGTTCGGGCTCCGACAGGTTGCAGCTGGCGATCGGCATCGTCCGGATCTGGTCGATGCCGCGCGCGGCGCACTCGGCGCGCATCGCCCGGAAGAACGCGTAGGCCGATTGTCCGATCAGCGAGTTGAAGACGAAATCGGGTTTGGCGTCGAGAACGGCCGAGACGATATGGGCCATCTCGGTTTCGCCGACCGGCAGATAGCGCTCGGCCAGCACCGAGCCGCCGCGCTGCATCAGCTCGTCGCGCAGGACGCGGTTGCTTTCCCAGGCCCAGATATAGTTCGAGCCGATGCAGAAGGTGCGCTTGCCGTGCCGCGCGACCAGAAACTCCACCAGCGGCAGGATGTGATGGTTGGGCGCGGCCCCAGTATAGACGACGTTGTCCGAGCTTTCGAACCCCTCGTAATGGGTCGGATACCAGAGCAGCGCGTCGCGCTTCTCGAAAATCGGGATGACCTCCTTGCGCGAGGAGGAGGTGTAGCAGCCGACCACATGGCGGATGCCGCGCGACAGAAGCCGGTCCATAGCGGGGGCATAGGCGTCGAGACAGCTGCCGGGGTCGATCACGGTCGGCTCGATGCTGAGCGCCCCGCCCATCTCGGCATTGATCTGTCGGCAGGCCAGAAGCGCGCCGTTCTGCATCGTGCGCCCGACCGTTCCGTAGGAGCCGGTGGCGGAGAAAACGATGCCGATCGGTATGCGCAGAGATGTCATCAAACCGCCCAACGAACAAAACCCCTCAGCAAGAATTGCTGCGGGGCGAAACTGCCAAAACTCTATGGTCCATCGTCTGTCGCATTTTTGGGCATCCTTGCCCTGCGACTAAGGTTTAGGCTGACGTTTAAATTCGAATCTGTCAACCGTCTGCGCGAAGGTTTTCGCAACAGGATGTGAACCGGCTGACGAGTGGAGACCTGAGAGGATGACTGCATTGGGAGAGACGCGCCTGAGTCTCGCTGTCGCTCGGGCCCCTCGCGCCGCGCTCCGCAGGGCATCATCAAGCAAAAAGCCGCTGGAGCGCGGACCGCGCTTCCCCTTCTTGGCCGCGTGGTTGGGGCGAAATAGAGCAGCCTCACGGCGTTCGACGGCGCATCACCTCACCGGATCGATGGGCGACATGCTCATGCGCGGCGATACGATGGTCTGAGGGCCGAGACTGATCTGGGCTCCAACCAAAAGCAGCTCGACGGTCGTGTCGGGTGTCCCGAATGACGCCGGGTCCTATACCAATAGGCGCCGATCAGACGCGGTCTGCCCATCTGCTGAGCGGACCGGGATGCCGGCTCACAGCGGCGTGGACAAGCGATTGTTCGGGGATGCCATCCGGTGGATGGCAGGCAACATGCCCCGCTGGCGTGATCTGCCGAAAGTATTCGGCAAGAGGAGCGTTCACGCCAGGTTCCGAAGCTGGTCGCACGCCGATATAGGGGAAAGGCTATTCCGTCTCGTGACGGCGATCGTGCAGGGAGATGACGGCAAGCTTTATCTGGCGCTCGTCGTCCAGTTCGATCTGTTCGACGAGCACCCTCCGTCTCATCTGGGCTGATGCCCGCGCTGCTTTTCCCTGTCGATCTCGAACCCGAACCGGGTCGGGCCCGCACAAAGTCTTACGGATGATGGTGGACGGGTCCAGACCGTCCCGCATGGCGAGATCGGCCCGAGCTTCGGACATGCCGGCGAGGCGACGTCAGGCGCGGGATCGCCCCCATCTCTGCTCTGGTTCGGGCGGCGCTCATCGCCCGCCGCTCTTCTCTGGAACGAACCACCGAAGCGGGCTCGCTCCGGCGGTCAGGACCTCAGGCACGATAAGCCGTCAGCGCGCGATCTCCGGTGAGAGCGGCGTGATCGCGACCGCACCGCCCGCTCGCGAGCTTTCCAGCGCCGCGAGGCCGCAGAGAACCGACATGGCGCCCGCGCGAGAGCCGGCGCGCTGGCGCAGGCGGTCGTTGGAGCCCGGCTTGAAGATCATGTCGCGCATCCGATTGTCGCCGCCATAATGGCCGCCCGGCTCGTGCGGCACCCAGATGTGCTCCGTGCCCCCGCCGAAGCTCTTGATCACCACGATCTCGTCGGCGGGCGGCACGCTCCAGGGCTGGCGCTCGTATTGACGCAGCTCGATGCGCCCGCGATGGCCGTTGAAGGCGATATGATGCCCCTCGATCGGCATGTAGGTGTTGAGCGAATAGGAAACCTGAACCCCGCTGCGATAGAGGATCGAGGCCGTCATCGTATCGGGAATGTCGATGTCCTCGCGGAACACGCAGGCGTCGCGCACATAACCATCGACGCTGGAGGGCTCTTCGTAGAGCGTATCGAGGAACTTGTCGGCCGAGAGGTCGAAATAATAGTCGCATTCGCCCGTGTGCGGGCAGGTGCGGCAGCGCTCGCCCCGGAACGGGCCGTTGCGCCCGTAATGAAGCAGCTGGCCGAAGCCCTTCACCTCGACCGGATCGCTGTCGAGATACCAGTTCAACAGGTCGAAATGGTGGGTCGCCTTGTGGACGAAGAGCGAGCCCGAATGTTTCGTGAAGGCGTGCCAGCGGCGGAAATAGTCGGCTCCGTGCTGGTTATCGAGGTACCAGTGGAAGTCGACCGAGGTCACCTCCCCGATCGCGCCCTCCTCGATCAGCTCCTTGATGCGCGCGGAGGTCGGCGAGAAGCGATAGTTGAACGAGACATCCACGCGCCGCCCCGTGCGCGCCTCGGCCTCGCGGATGCGGGCGATCTTTTCGGGCGTCGTCGTCATCGGCTTTTCGCTGATGACATCCGCGCCGCTTTCGAGCGCGCGCACGATCAGGTCGTCATGCGTATCGTCGGGCGTGCAGACGATCACCAGCGAGGGGTTCAGCTCGGCGAGCATCGCGTCGAAATCGGCATAGAGCGGCGCGGTGGAGCCGATCATGGTGCGCGCCCGCTCCGCGCGCATCAGGTTGAGATCGCAGATGCCGACGAGTTCCACGAACTCGCTCCAGCCCGCCAGAAGCTCGCGCCCCCACATGGTCGTGCCGCGATTGCCGGTTCCCACCAGCGCGTAGCGGATGCGCTGTCTTGCTTGTTCCATCATTCCTCCCGACCCGCGAAAGCGCAGGCATATTCATACGGGCCAGGGGCGTCCCCTCCGGCCCTCGTCTTCAACACAACGCTTCGAACCGCTCGACGCAGGTCGCCAGAACCTCGTCGATCGGCCGCGCGCCCCAATCATGCGAGAAGATTTCGACCTCCTGCGGGCCGTGAAAGCCGGCCGCCTCGATCATCTGGCGGAAGGCCTTGAGATCGATCACCCCGTCGCCCATCATGCCGCGATCGTTGAGGATGTCCTTGGTCGGCACCAGCCAGTCGCAGATATGATGGGCGAGGATCTGTCCGTTTCGCCCGGCGCGGGCGATCTGCGCGGCGAGATCCGGGTCCCACCAGACATGATAAACGTCGATCGCGACGCCGACGCCCTCTCCCAATGTGTCGGCGAGGTCGAGTGCCTGGCCCAGCATATTGATGCAGGCGCGGTCGGCGGCATAGCAAGGGTGCAGCGGCTCGATGGCGAGCGGCACGCCGGCGGCTCGCGCATAGGGCAGAAGCTCGGCCATGCCGTCCGCCACCATGGCGCGCGCGCCCGGCAGATCGCGCGAGCCCGGTGGAAGACCGCCGACCACCATGACGAGACAGGCCGCGCCCAGCGCCGCCGCCTCGTCCACGGCGCGCCGGTTACTCTCGAAGGCGGCGCGCCGCCCGGCCTCGTCAAGGGCGGGGAAAAAGCCGCCCCGGCAATGGCCGGAAACACGCAGGCCGTTTTCGCTGATGATCCGCGCGGCCTCTGCAAGACCCGCCACTTCCACATGCTCGCGCCAAGGCGAAATAGCGGTGATGCCGTGGCGCAGGCACGCATCGACGATGGACCCAAAGGAGCCGCCCTGGCGCACGGTCGCGAAATTGATGGACAGGCCGGGGACGCTCATGGCGCGATCCCCCTCACGGCCAGGAACTGCCCCATGCGCCGCGCCGCCTCGTCCGGGTCGGCCAGCACATTGGCGCGGTCCGCGAGGCGGAACAGCTCGGCAAAATGCAGCGTGGAGCGCGCGCTTTCCTGTCCGCCGACCATGGTGAAATGATCCTGCAAGCCGTTGAGCCAGGCGAGGAACACGACGCCCGTCTTGTAGAAGCGCGTCGGCGCGCGGAAGATGTGGCGCGACAGCGCGACGGTCGGCTCCAGAATGTCGTGGAACTCGTTGGTGCTGCCGCGTTCCAGGCTGGCAAGCGCCGCCGACGCGGCCGGCGCGATGGCGTCGAAAATGCCGAGCAGGGCGTCGGAATGGCCCGCTTCGTCGCCCGCGATCAGCTCGGCATAGTTGAAATCGTCGCCCGTATACATGCGTACGCCCACCGGCAGGCGGCGGCGCATGGTGATCTCCTTTTCCTTGGAGAGAAGCGAAATCTTGATGCCGTCGATCTTGGCGGCATTCGCCTCGATCATCCGGAGGCAGGTGTCCATCGCCGTGTCGTGATCGGCCGCGCCCCAATAACCTGATAGCGCGGGGTCGAACATCTCGCCCAGCCAATGGATGATGACGGGCTGGTTCACGCCGGAGAGAACGCGGGCATAGACTTCGAGATAATCGTCCGGCCCCTTGGCGCTCGCCGCCAGCGCGCGGCTGGCCATGAGGATGACGCGCCCGCCCTCGCCTTCCACGAAGCCCACCTGTTCCGCATAGGCGGAGGCGATCCGATCCAGCGTCAGAGAGGGGTCTGGCGCCAGATGATCGGTGCCCGCGCCGCAAGCGATCAGCGCGTCGTCGCGCGAGCGCGCCTCGCGAAGCGAGCGGCGGATCAGCTCCTGCGCATCCCCCCAGCCGAGGCCCATGCCGCGCTGCGCCGTGTCCATGGCTTCGGCGACGCCGAGGCCGAGATCCCAGAGCCGATGGCGAAAGCGCAAGGTCGCGTCCCAGTCGATCGCCGGCTCCAACCAGGGATCGGACGGCACCAGCGGATCGGCCACGACATGGGCGGCGGCGTAGGCGACGCGGTTGAAATCCTCCGCGCGGCGGCGGGTGAGCGGAAGGGGCGTGCCGGTCAGCCGGTAGGTCTCAACACTGCGCCCTTCGGTCGGCAGTTGGAGCTGCGTCATCCCCTCGCCCTCACGCCGCCATCGACTGCCGGGTGAGCGCTGGCACGTCGAGCCAGCGCCGCTCGCGCCAGGACTGGAGCCCCAGTTCGGCGAGCTGCACGCCCTTCACGCCTTCCATCAACCCGTAGGGCCAGGGGCCGTCTTCCACGATATGACGGATGAACATCTCCCACTGCGCCTTGAAGCCGTTATCGTAGGCGATGTTATCGGGCACCTCGTCCCAGGTGCGCAGAAAGTCGATCGTCTGCGGCTGGTCCGGGTTCCAGACGGGTTTGGGCGTATTGACCCGGTGCTGCGTCCAGCATTTCGTCAGGCCGGCGACCGCCGAGCCATGGGTTCCGTCCACCTGGAAGGTCACGAGATCGTCGCGCCGCACGCGCACGGCCCAGGACGAGTTGATCTGCGCGATGACGCCGCCGGCCAGTTCGAAAGTCGCATAGGCCGCGTCGTCCGCATCGGCCTCGTAGGGCTGGCCGCGTTCGTCCACGCGGCGCGGTATGTGTGTCGCGCCGAGGCACGACACCGCCTGGACCTCACCGAAGAGATTGTCGAGCACGTAGCGCCAGTGGCAGAGCATATCGAGGATGATGCCGCCGCCATCCTTGGAGCGGTAGTTCCAGGACGGGCGCTGGGCCGGCTGCCAGTCGCCTTCGAAGACCCAATAGCCGAACTCGCCGCGCACCGAGAGAATCTGGCCGAAAAAGCCGGAGTCTTTGAGCATGGCCAGTTTGCGAAGGCCGGGCAGGAAAAGCTTATCCTGTACCACGCCGTGTTTCACGCCCGAGCGGGCGGCGAGCTCCGCCACTTCGATGGCCTCCGGCATCGTGTCGGAAATCGGCTTTTCGCAATAGACGTTCTTGCCGGCGCGGATCGCCTTGGCGAGCAGGCTCCCACGCATCTGCGTCGTGCCGGCGTCGAAGAAGAGCGTGTCGTCCGGGTTGGCGAGCGCGGCGTCCAGATCGGTGGTCCAGCGCTCGATGCCGTGGCGGCGGGCGATCTCCTCGATCCTGGCACCGTTGCGCCCCACCAGAATCGGGTCGAGCATCACCTTCTCGCCGGTCGAGAGCGTGACGCCTCCTTGCGCGCGGATGGCCACGACCGAGCGGACGAGATGCTGGTTATAGCCCATGCGGCCGGTGATGCCGTGCATGATGACGCCGATACGCTTCATCGAAAGTCCTCCCTCGCGGCCCTCCCGGCCGCCGGCCCGTCGCGCTGTCCCGAGCGCCGACTTGTAACCATCTGGTTATTTAGAGAGACGAGAGCCAAGCCTTGTCAACCGGCTTTCGACGCTGCCCCGCCGTTGTTGCGGCGCAACCAAGACTAGCGCCGGACGGTCGCGAGGACGGTCGTGACAATATGCTCGCCCCAGCGGTCCAACTCGGCCCGCGTCTGGAGATCCCGGCGGAAAACGGTCGAAAGCGTATAGCGATTGGACAGATAGAAGAAGCCGAGCGAGGCGATGGTGAGATAGACCGTGACGGGATCGAGGCCGGGCTTGAAGACACCCTTCTCTTCGCCGCGCCGCAGCACGTCGGAGAGTTCTCTCAGGAAGTTGGAGTGCATCTCGGCAATGCCCTCCGCTTGCCGGAGATAGCGTGCGTGGTTGAGATTCTCCGTGGCGAGAATACTCAGGAATTCAGGATGATCCTGATAGTAATGCCAGGTGAAGAGGGCGAGTTCGCCGAGGCCCTCCTCCGGCTCGCGGCGTGTGAGATCCAGGCGCCGCTCGGCTTGGCGGATATGGCGATAGGTGTCCTCGAGGACGGCCAGATAGAGCGCGTCCTTGTCCCCGAAATAGTGATAGATCATCCGCTTGTTGGTGCCGGCGCGACGCGCCACGACATCGACCCGCGCGCCCGCCAGCCCTTTTTCCGCGATTTCGCGGCGCGCCGCTTCGAGGATGGCGGCGCGCGTGCGCTCCGGGTTGCGGGTCGATCGTTCCGCGCCGGCGCGGGAGGGTGTCGGCACTTCGCCTTCAACTTCCTGGCGTCCGCTGAATGGTTCGTCCATCCGTCCTCCTGCTTGACAAGATTGCCGATCGGTGGTCAGCCTTGTAACCAAACGGTTATAAGTCGGCAATAGCATATGACCGACCCGCTTGGGAGAGCGGGTTTCTTCGGGAGGAATGCGATGACGTTTTCGGTGACGCGGCGGAGCCTTCTCCAAGGCGGCGCGGCCGCTCTGGCGCTCGGAACTCTGGGCGGCGGCATGGCCTTTGCGCAAGCGCAGCGCCTGCGCTTCCTCTGGTGGGGTAGCCAGGAGCGCGCCGATCGCACGCAGGCCGCCATCACGGCCTACAAGTCGGTCGCGCCCGATGTCGACATTGTCGGCGAGTTCGCGGGCTGGTCGGATTACTGGCCACGACTCGCCACGCAGGTCGCCGGTCGCAACGCCCCCGACCTGATCCAGATGGATTACCGCTACATCTTCGAATATGCCCGGCGCGGCGCGCTGAAGGATTTGAGCGGCGAGGTCGGCAAGGGCCTGAAGATCGAGGATTTCGGGCAGGCCAATATCGACGCCGGCAAGGTGGACGGCAAGCTCTACGGCGTCAATCTCGGCGTCAATTCCTCCGCCATGGTCTATGACGCGGCGGTCTGGGAAAAGGCCAAGACCGAGCCACCCAAGCCTGGCATCACCTGGGAAGAGCTGGCCGATCGCGGCGAGGCCTTCGCCAAGAACAAACCCCGGCCGGGCGTCTTCGCGCTGGCCGATGCGGGCGGTGTGGAGCCGAGCTTCGAGCTTTGGCTGCGCCAGAGCGGCAAGGCGCTCTACACGGCTGACGGCAAGCTCGGCTACGAGCCGGCGGATGCCGAAAAATGGTTCGCGATGTGGGAGGACATGCGCAAGCGCAAGGCCTGCGTACCCGCCGACATCCAGGCGCTCGACCAGCTCAATATCGAGACCAACGCCATCACCACCGGCAAGGCGGCCACCGCCTTCATGCATTCCAACCAGTTCGTCGGCTATCAGAAGCTGAACAAGGGCAAGCTGGCCCTCAATCCCTATCCGCTCCTGTCCGCCAGCGCCCCGTCCGGCCAGTATCTCAAGCCTTCCATGCTGCTCAGTCTTTCGACCAATGCGCCGGAAGCGGCCGTCGGCTTCGCCAACTTCCTGGTGGAGAACCCGGAAGGGGTGAAGGCGCTCGGCCTGGAGCGCGGCGTGCCCGCTTCCACGGCGATGCGCGAGATCCTCGTGCCGCAACTCTCCGAGGTCGAAAAAGCGATGGTGGATTACATCGCCCTCGTCACGCCCAATGTCGGCCCGCTGCCGCCCTCCCCGCCGCCGGGCGCGGGCGAAGTCGCCTTCGTGCAGAAGCGTATCAACGAGGAAGTCGGCTTCGGGCGCAAGACACCCAAGCAAGCCGGCGAAGACCTCGTGACCGAAGCGAGCGCCATTCTCAAGCGGGGCTGAGCCATGAGCCTGCACACCGAGGTCGCGGGACTGCCGAGCGCGAAAGCGCCGGTGGCCGCCGCGCCCGGCGCGATGAAGCGCTCGTGGGCGCGCAACGGGCCGGCCTATCTCTTTCTCCTGCCTTGGCTGATCGGCTTTTTCGGCCTGACGCTCGGGCCGGCCCTCGCCTCGCTCTATCTCTCCTTCACCGATTATGACCTGATCCGCTCGCCCAATTGGGTGGGCGCGGCCAATTACGTGCGCATCGCCACGGCCGATCCCAAATTCGCCTCGGCCATGACGGTGACGTTCTTTTATGTCGCGCTGTCGGTGCCGCTGAAGCTTGGCTTCGCGCTTCTGGTGGCGCTTGCCTTCAATCGCGGCTTGAAGGGCCTGCCGGTCTATCGCGCGATCTTCTACCTGCCCTCGCTGCTCGGCTCCTCGGTCGCCATCGCCGTTCTCTGGCGTCAGCTTTTCGCCTCCGACGGTCTCGTCAACATGGCGCTGTGGCAGCTCTTCGGGATCGAAGGCCCGAGTTGGATCTCGAACCCGGACTATTCGCTCTATACGCTGGTGGTGCTCGCCGTCTGGCAGTTCGGCTCGCCCATGATCATCTTCCTCGCCGGCCTGCGCCAGATCCCGACCGACATGTACGAAGCCGCCGAGATCGACGGCGCATCGAAGGCGCGGCAGTTCTTCCGCATCACCCTGCCGCTGCTGACGCCGGTGATCTTCTTCAACGCGGTGATCCAGACGATAGACGCCTTCAAGGCCTTCACGCCCGCCTTCATCATCTCGGAAGGCACGGGCGGACCGATCAACTCCACGCTCTTCTACACGCTCTATCTCTATCAGGAGGCCTTCGGGTTCTTGCGCATGGGCTATGCCTCGGCGCTGGCCTGGATCCTCGTCGTGATCGTCGCCGCCTTCACCGCCTTCTCCTTCCTGTCGGCTCGCTATTGGGTGCATTATGACGACTGAGGCCCTGCCCCCGCCCCGGCGCGCCGGGCACCGCTCGCCGGTGCGCTCAGGTCTGACCCATGCGGCGCTGATCGCCGCCTCGCTTCTGATGCTCTATCCCATCCTCTGGATGCTCTCGGGCTCGGTGCGCCCCTCAGAGGAAATCTTCGGCACGTCCTCGCTCATCCCCTCGTCGGTCGACTTCAGCGCCTATGTCCGGGGCTGGATGGGGCTTCAGGTAAGCTTCGGCAAGTTCTTCTGGAACTCGCTGGTGATCTCGGTCCTCTCGACCATCGGCAATGTGGTCGGCTGTTCGCTCGCCGCCTTCGCCTTCGCGCGGCTACGCTTTGCCGGGCGCAATTTCTGGTTCGCGCTGATGCTGGGCACCTTGATGCTGCCCTATCATGTCGTGCTCATCCCCCAGTACATCATGTTTCTGGAGATGGGCTGGGTGAACACGCCGCTGCCTCTGATCGTGCCGAAGTTCCTGGCGACCGACGCCTTCTTCATCTTCCTGATGGTGCAGTTCTTTCGCGGCATTCCGCGCGAGCTGGACGAAGCGGCGATCATGGACGGCTGCTCGCCCTGGCGCATCTACTTCAAGATCATGCTGCCCCTGTCGCTGCCCGTCCTGGCGACCGCCGCGATCTTCTCCTTCATCTGGACCTGGGACGATTTCTTCGGCCCGCTCATCTATCTCAACGACATCAACACCTACACGGTGCAGCTCGGCCTGCGCTCCTTCGTGGACTCCACGGGGTCTTCGGACTGGAGCTCGCTCTTCGCCATGTCGAACCTGTCCCTCGTGCCGGTCTTCCTGTTCTTCCTCTTCTTCCAGCGCCTGCTGATCGAGGGCATCGCCACCACCGGCATGAAGCGCTGAAGGGTTTCTCCTGATGAACATCGCATCCCCTGCCATGCCCGCCAGCCAGACCACGAAGCGCTACCGCGTCGCGGTGATCGGCTGCGGCATCGGCCGCTCGCATATCGTAGAAGGCTACGCCCCCGCGCCGGAGAAGTTCGAGGTCGCCGCGCTCTGCGATCTCGACGCCGCCCGGCTCGCCTCCGTCGGCGACGAGTTCGCGGTCGCAGACCGTTCGCGCGACTTCGACGCTCTGCTCGCGCGCGAGGATATTGACATCATCGACATCTGCACGCCGCCGGGCCTCCACCGCGAGATGATCCTGAAGGCGCTGGCGGCGGGCAAGCATGTGGTCTGCGAAAAGCCGCTCGTCGGCTCTCTCAAGCAAGTGGACGAGATCATCGAGGCGGAGGCGCGCTCGCGCGGGCGTCTCATGCCGATCTTCCAGTATCGCTACGGCGACGGCGCGATGCAGGCAAAGCGCATCATCGACGCCGGCATCGCCGGCAAGCCCTATGTCGGCGTGGCCGAGACCTTCTGGAAGCGCGGTGCGGATTATTACGACAATCCCTGGCGCGGGCGCTGGAAGACGGAGCTGGGCGGCGTGCTCATGACCCACGCCATTCATATCCACGATCTCGCCTGTTTCCTGTTCGGGCCGGTCGAGCGCGTCTTCGCGCGCACCGCCACGCGCGTCAACGCGATCGAGGTGGAGGATTGCGTCTCCGCCTCCTGGCGCATGGCGAGCGGAGCTTTCCTATCGTCCACCGCAACGCTCGGCAGCCAGGACGAGATCAGCCGCTTGCGCCTCCATTTCGAGAACGTGACCTTCGAGAGCGCGCACGAGGCCTATTCGCCGGGGGACGGGCCGTGGACGATCCTACCCGCCAATGACGCGGTGAAGGCTCGCATCGACGCCGCGCTGGACGGGCTCGAGCCGGTCGGTCGGCGCTTCCGGGGTCAGATGGCGGCTTTCCACAAGGCGCTGAGCGCGGGCGATCCGCCGCCCGTCACCAGCCGCGACGCGCGCCGCTCGCTCGAACTCGTGACCGCCATCTATGCCTCGGCCGAGACGGGGACCGATGTCGAACTGCCGATCGGCCCGGCCCATCCGAAATACGCGAGCTGGCAGCCGCAGGACGCTTGAACGGGAGGAGAGACGATATGGCGACCAGCATCCAGCTCGACGGCGTGGAAAAGGTCTATGGGGGCCTGCGCGTGATCCACGGCATCGATCTCAGCATCGATCCCGGCGATTTCACCGTCTTCGTCGGCCCGTCCGGCTGCGGCAAGTCCACGCTTCTGCGCATGATCGCCGGGCTGGAGGAGATTTCCGGCGGCGAGCTTCGCATCGACGGCCAGCGCATGAACGAAGTGCCCGCCTCCAAGCGCGGCATCGCCATGGTGTTCCAGAGCTACGCCCTCTATCCCCATATGAGCGTCTACAAGAATCTGGCCTTCGGGCTGGAAACGGCGGGCATGAAGAAGCCGGAGATCGAGCGCCGGGTGCAGGAAGCGGCCGATGTGCTGCAGATCGGCCCGCTGCTTCAGCGCAAGCCCAAGGCCCTTTCGGGCGGCCAGAGGCAGCGCGTCGCGATCGGCCGCGCCATCGTGCGCGAGCCCAAGATCTTCCTGTTCGACGAGCCGCTGTCGAACCTCGACGCGGAGCTTCGCGTGCAGATGCGCGTGGAGCTGACGCGCCTGCACCAGCAGCTCGGCAACACGATGATCTACGTGACCCACGATCAGGTCGAGGCCATGACCATGGCCGACAAGATCGTTGTGCTCAAGGAAGGGCGCGTGATGCAGGCGGGCCGCCCGCTCGACCTCTACAACCACCCCGCCAACCGTTTCGTCGCGGGCTTCATCGGCAGCCCGAAGATGAACTTCCTGAAGGCGCGCATGGCGGCGGGCGATCCCTCGCGGCGCACGATCGATGTCGGCGGGCTGAAGGTGCAGCTGGAAAAGCCGGTGGAAGCGCGCGGCGACGAGGAACTGACCTTCGGCGTGCGCCCCGAACATCTACGCGCGGGCGAAGCGCGCGCCGGGCTCGGCTCGGCCTCGGTGCAGCTGGTGGAGCATTTGGGCGGCTCGACGGTCGTCTATACCAGCATCTCGGGCGGCGAGCCGACCACCGTGCTTCTGGACGGCCAGCAGCCCATCCGCCCCGGCGAGACCATCCCGCTCGGCTTCGATCCCGCGCAGGCCCATCTCTTCGGCGCGGACGGGCGGCGGGTTTAGGCGCGCAGGGCGCACGGGTCGCCGACATCAGGTGGCAGACGGGCCAAGCCCTTGGACTTGGACTGGCCCGCCGGGAAAAGCCGTTCGGCGCGGGCGTCTCGTCGACAGGGGAGTGCCCCGAAAGAGTCTCGCCATCGACGGCGTCATGGTGAGTTGCGCGCGTCCTCTATCAGCTGGCGCAGGAACGCCCGCCCGTTCGCGTCGTTGCGCTCGCGGAAGGCATGGAGGAGAGCCGCTTTCTTTTGGCGGCCCGCCTCGCTGGTATAGAAATCGGACAGCGCAGCGACATCGCCGTCCGGAAGACGCGAGAGGATGGTGCGCAGGTGCCCACGCATGGCCTCTCGCGCGAGATCGCCGCGCAGCGGCGGGATCGTCGGCTCGCCATCGGCTGCGCGCGTGTCGGCGAGAACGCTCGCGATGCCGGCCTCCACGTCCCGCGCTGACAGCGCGCGCAGTTCGTCGCGCCGTCCACCGAGGATCGATTTATAAAGCCATTTGATGCGCCGCCCTGTCACGCGGGTTTCGGCGACGAGTTCAGGGCTCGCCATGGCTGCGCTGACGGCGTCGATACGGGCCTTATCGGATCGTGTCGTCTCGCTCGCGCCCACGCTGGCGTCGGGCGCATCAGGTCGGATGTCCAGCGCGTGCATCCGCTCCGCAATGGCGTCGATCCGTTCCGGCCCGTCGGTCGGTACGACACCGAGGGCAGATGCCATCTCTTCCATCGTGCGGACGGGATCGAAAATCGCCTCGGCAAGCTCTCGACCTCGCCGCAGCAACGCCGCGCGCTCCGGACTGTCGCGGACCTCCAGGATGGGCGGCTCCATCGCCGCGAAATCCAGCATCGCGGTCTGGATGCGCTCGACCTGCTCCAACCGGAGATACGCAAAGTCATCGGCCTCGCTCGCGCTGGCCGCGCCGACGGGCACGCACGTGAGCATGCCGAGAATGGCCATGTCGCGCAAACCGCGCGCGAGGCCGCCGAGGCCTTTGATCCTTTCTCTGCGCGAAGAGAAGCAGGGCTCTGCGACGCTTCCCACCATCAGCAGGAGAAGGGTCTGTTGAGTTCGTTGATCATACTGGCGAAGTTCGATTGCAGGATGCTGAACTCGAACTGAAGGCCCACCGGTGGCGCTCCGGCATCGCGATTGAATCGCCCCTGCTCGGCGTTTTGAACGGCCTTGCGCCCACCCGCGATCACCGAGTTGAAACTGCTTTGCAGTATCGCGCAGCCCTCGGGCTTTTTCGCACGCACGGCCGCATCCCACTTTTCGACCATCCCCGCCATGTCATCGAGGTGGCTGGCAAACTGCTGGCGCGCTGCGGTGTTGGACGGCTCGGCGAAAACCGTCACGACCTCGTTCATCGCCTTCTTGCCGGAGAGAATGATGCCGGCGCGGTATCGTTCGACGCTTCCTTCGGGCGCTGCCTCGTACGCCTCGCGAACCAAGCGTTCGTCGCGCGCCTCGATCTGGTCGAGGAATTTCGTTTCGGCCTCGGCCACACGTGACAGGGAAGCCACGTAAGCGGCATCGCCCTCGCGCGCCTTGGCACCCCCATCGGTCAGAAAGCCCTTGGACTCGGCATAATTGGCCAAGCCGTTGTTCACGGGCACGAACGCATCGATCGCCGCGGCAAAGTCCCGCGCCACCTGATCGAGTTCGGGGATCGATCCTTTCAAGGCGATGGCTGTCTGCAGGCGCGTCTGGATCTGCGAGACCTTGAGCGGTGGAACGACCGCGTAGTCCGACAGCGCCTTCTGCTTGGCAAGCTTGGGTGCGATCGTTTGCTGATACGTGTCGAGCGCGTCGGCAAACGTCCGGCCGCCGACATTGGCGGCGGTGATATAAGCGTTGGACTTGGCAAGCTCCGCCGTGTCCGCCGTCGTTGCGGGCACACCGGCCTGTGCCGCACCCTTGCTCTCGTCTTTGCAGCCGGCCAGACTGCCCACCGCTGCAAGCGCCAAACACGCCGCGACAGCCCGGCAGAAGTTTCGCATCGTCTCCACCTTCTTCGATCCCGTCACAGCGCGACGGGCCGCCCGTTCATCGCCAAACGCCGGACGCGTAGTCCCCACCCGCCCGGCGTGTTCACCGCCTCCAATCTATGGTCGGCTGATCGTTTGGCCAGACCGGGACGGCTCAACGCAGAAGATTGGTCCGGGCGAGTTCCACCACTTCGTCGCCGCGCCCGTTCATGATGGCGCGGGTGGAATAGAGGCTGAAGCCGGCGGCCTGCTGCGCCTTGATCTTGGGCGGCAGGGCGAGCTCCAAGCCATCCGTCACCACATCCAGAAGTGCCGGGCCGGAATGGGCGAAGGCCGCTTTCAGCGCGCCGTCGAGCGCGGCCGATGAGGTGACGCGCTCGGCGTGAAAGCCCATCTCGCGCGCGATGGCGGCAAAGTCGGGATTCTGAAGCGAGACGTTGGTGTCGAGATAACCGGCCGCTTTCTGCTCCATTTCCACGAAGCCGAGGGTGCTGTTGTTGAAGACGACGATCTTAACCGGCAGCTTCATCTGCACCGCCGTCAGAAGATCGCCCATCAGCATGGTGAGCCCGCCATCGCCCGAGAGCGACACGACCTGCCGACCGGAAAAGGCCGATTGCGCGCCGAGCGCCTGTGGCAGGGCATTGGCCATGGAGCCATGATTGAACGAGCCGATCAGCCGGCGCTGGCCGTTCATGGTGAGATAGCGCGCCGCCCAGACGGCGGGCGTGCCGACATCGGCGGTGAAGATCGCATTCTCGGCCGCCAAGGCATCGATGCGCGCGGCGACATATTGGGGATGCAGCGGCGTCTCGCCCTCGCGCGGGGTGGCGAGATCGTCCAGCCCTTCGCGCGCCTTACGGTAATGCTCCCGCGCCTTGTCCAGGAAGCTTCGGTCGCGCCCGCCTTCGATCATCGGCAGAAGCAACGCGGCGGCTTCCTTCACATCGCCGACGATGCCCTGATGGATCTGCGCGCGGCGGCCGAGCGCGGAGGGGTCGCGATCGACCTGAACGATCTCGGCCTTTTCGGGGTAGAAATTGCGATAGGGAAAGTCCGTGCCGAGCATCAGGAGCGTGTCGCACTCCATCATCGCGTGATAGCCCGACGAAAAGCCGATGAGGCCGGTCATGCCGACATCGAACGGATTGTCCCACTCGATCCATTCCTTGCCGCGATAGGCGTGGACGATGGGTGCGGCCAGCGCGTCGGCCAGCGCCACCACCTCGTCATGCGCGCCTTCCACGCCCGCGCCGCAAAGCAGCGTCACCGCGCCAGAGCCGTTCAACCGGGCGGCCAGCAGGGACATCTCATGGGCGTCCGGCACGATGCGCGGGCGGGCGAGCCTGGGCATCTCGGCGCGCGCGTTGGCCGGGGCCTCCTTCATCGAGACATCGCCCGGCAGAACCAGAACCGCGACGCCGCGCTCGCCGATCGCGGTGCGGATCGCCCGGTGCAGAAGCTCGGGCAATTGCGCGGGGTCCTGCACCATCTCGCAGAAATGGCTGCATTCGCGGAAGATATCGGTCGGGTGCGTTTCCTGGAAATAGTTGAGGCCGATCTCGCTGGACGGGATATGCGAGGCGATGGCCAGAACCGGCACGCGGTTGCGATGGCAGTCGTAGAGCCCGTTGATCAGATGGAGATGGCCCGGCCCGCAGCTTCCCGCGCAGACGGCGAGCTTACCGGAGGCCGCCGCCTCAGCCCCGGCCGCGAAAGCCCCGGCTTCCTCGTTGCGCACATGCATCCACTCGATGGCCCCTAAGCGGCGCAGCGAGTCGTTGATGGCGTTAAGACTGTCGCCCGTCACGCCCCAGATGCGCTCGACGCCGGCAGCCGCCAGCGTGTGCGTCACGAGGTCGGCAACGGAAAGAGTGGAGGACGATCCGAAAAGCTTCATGGGAAGAGACCTGCCGTCTGGCTGGAGCTGACATCGTAACGAAGGGTGGGCGATACGCGGCTCCTCCCTCCGCGCTCGCATCGCCTCCGGGTTTCTAGAGCCGGCAAACGGAATCGCCAGCCCCTTCAACATTCATCACGGAGAGAGGGCCGCCTGGGCCTGCGGGCCTTGCGACACGCGCCAAATCGTGTGGGACAGGTCATCGGCGACCAGCAGAATGCGCCTGGTGGGGTCGAACGCGACCCCGACCGGGCGGCCGCGCGTCTGCCCGTCGCCCGTCAGGAAGCCGGTCAGGAAATCCACCGGCTCGCCGGAGGGACGCCCGTTCTGGAAGGGCACGAAGGCGACTTTGTATCCCGAGAGATCCTGCCGGTTCCAGCTTCCGTGCTCGCCGATGAAGGCGCCGTCCGCGAACGATCCCCCGAAACCGCCCTCTCGTGCAAAGGACAGGCCGAGGGCCGCGACATGCGAGCCGAGCGCGTAGTCCGGCGCGATGGCTTTTGCTACCAGCTCGGGCTTCTGCGGCGACACGCGCGGATCGAGATTCTGGCCCCAGTAGCTATAGGGCCAGCCGTAGAAGGCTCCGTCCTTCACCGAGGTGAGATAGTCGGGCACGAGTTGCGGCCCCAACTCGTCGCGCTCGTTGACGACGGCCCAGAGAGCGCCGCTCGTCGGCTCGATGGCGAGTGCGGTCGGGTTGCGGATGCCGCGCGCGATGGTGCGCGCCGCGCCCGTCCGGCGGTCGATCTCCCAGACCACGGCACGCTCTTCCTCCACGTTCATGCCGCGCTCGCCGATATTGCTGTTGGAGCCGATGCCGACATAGAGCTTGGTGCCGTCGGCGCTCGCCGTCAGCGATTTCGTCCAGTGATGGTTGATGGCGGAGGGCAGCTTCGTCACCTCCTCGCCCGGCGCGGAGATTTCGGTCTGGCCTTCTTCATAGGGAAAACGCAGGAGCGCGTCCTGAGCGGCCACGTAAAGCGAACCGTCCACGAAGGCGAGGCCATAGGGCGCGTTCAGATTGTCGATGAAGGTGGTTCGCACCTCCGGCGTGCCGTCATTGTCGCCGTCGCGCAAGAGCGTGATGCGATTGCCGCCGCTGCCGCTCGAATTGCCGCGCTTCTTGATGATTCCAGCGATCACGTCCTTCGGGCGCATGGCCGGCGCGTTGCCGCCGCGCCCCTCCGCCACCAGCACGTCGCCATTGGGCAGAACCAGCATCTGGCGGGGGATCGACAGGTCGGAGGCGAAGGCTGACACCGTGAAGCCCTGCGGGGCCACGGGCACCTGCCCGTTCCAGCCGGCGGGCGTCGCGATCTTCATGGGCGGCACGAGCGTTTCGTTCACCGCCGGCAGGTCCGGCTGCGCGCCGGTCTGGTTGAGGCTGGGGTCGGAGGAGGAGTCGCAGCCCGCGAGCGCGATGGCGGCGAGAAGGCTCGTGCCCAGAAGGCCGGTGCGAAGGATCAGGCTCATCGGACGATCTCCCAGGATGCAGGGCGGGAATAGGTCATC
Organism: Aureimonas sp. D3; assembly: GCF_001463805.1. NCBI lineage: Bacteria > Pseudomonadati > Pseudomonadota > Alphaproteobacteria > Hyphomicrobiales > Aurantimonadaceae > Aureimonas > Aureimonas sp. D3. The sequence continues at coordinate 23,628 of NZ_BBWM01000023.1, forward strand.
CAAGCCGCGCCAAGCGCGAGAAGGGTCGTCACGATCGACAGGGCAAGTCCCGCCGTGCCAACCGAACTCCAGGCGTCGCGTGCATGATGGAAGGCGTTGACGAGACCGAGCGCGAACATCGCGGCGACCACCACGAGATAGGCCAGACGCCGCGCCCCGCCGGGCCGGCGCATCCGCACGAGGCAGGCGAGAAGCGCGACTGCCAGCACGATGCCGCCGAAGACGAGCGCCCCGGCGATCGCCCAGCTCGCGAAATTCGTCCACTGGATTTCGGCTGTCCGGAGATAGGCGATGTCGCAGGCGAGCCCGAGACTGAACAGCGCGACGGGGAAACTGAGCGCGATCCCGTGCAGGGCGCTGCCCGCCGACCCTCTCCGGGCCGACATCAAGGCGGGGCTGTGACTCGTCATCGGCATGTCTCCTTCGCGCACCACGCCGCAGGGGCGGCGCCCGAAGCACCAGACAGCGGCACGAGGAGCACCCGCCCAGCGAGCGGTATCAAGAGGCAACGCCGGCCGGGGGGACCGGGTTCCGGGGTACGCCGGGCAAGGGTCCCTCGCCGGCGGACCGATCAAAGCGTCTGGAACATCACGAACGCATCTACCGGCCCCTGTTCGGGATGCTCGAACGCACCCGGCAGGCGGCCGACGATCTCGAAGCCCATGGCCTGCCAAAGGGCGACGGCGCGCGTGTTGGTGCTGACGACGCAGTTGAACTGCATGGCGCGAAAGCCACGCGTGCGGGCACGATCCAGCGAATGACGGCACATGGCGCGTGCCACGCCCCGCCCTGTCGCCTCGCCCGAGGTGACATAGCCGCAATTGGCGACATGCCGCCCGCCGCCGGCCTGGTTGGCGCGCAGATAGTAGGTGCCGAGCACCACACCGTCCGACTCGGCCACGAAGGTATCCTTCTCGGCGCCAAGCCAATAGTCCAGGATCGCCTCGGCGCTCATGTCGCGGTCGAGCGCATAGGTTTCCCCTCGAGCGATCACGGGCTGGAGAAGGGCGAGAAGGGCAGCGCGGTCATCGGCGCGGGCGGGTCGTATCATCATGGGGGCGGGATAGCGCGTCGCAGCCGCATCGCAAAGACAGGAAGGCGTGCCGGTGGGCCGAGGGCGCCTCCCGCCAGAGCGAGCACGAGTCGGATGCGGCAAAATGTTAAGCCTGCAAGGTTTAACATGGGCGTCGACCGGGTCGGACTCGTGTTCCACGATGAGCGAAGCAAAGCATCTCACGCATGAGGCAGAGCGGATCAGTATCGGATGCCGGATTGAGCGAAAGCCCGCGTGGGCCGTTCCTTCTAAACGAAGCCGCACAGTGGATCGACGCCCACGGTCTCTGGCCAGAGGTCGAGACCCAAAGCCGGATGGGTCCACGCCCACCTCGCCTTTCCGCCCCGCTCGACGCCATATGCCGCTCGCTCCTCTGGAGCGACCACCGGCGCGTCGCCGTGGAATGGTTTTACATCGCAACCCTTATCATGTGGCTGACGATCCCGCTCGATTATCTGGTCGCGCCTGAAGCCATTAGCACCGTCCTGCTGGGTCACGGTCTTTTCTCGACGGTCGCTCTCGTGATAGCCTTACGCGCGTGGGCCTCGTTCGGCTCGAACGTGTGGCAGGGACTATCGACCTGTCTTTTCGTCGGCGCGATTATGGCAGCGGCAATCCTGACCGGGCAGGCGGCCGGTGGCGCGCATTTCGAGCGCTTCGTCGTCATTGGCTTTTTCGGGATGTCGACGGGCGTCGCCTTCCTTCCCTTGACGACGCTCTGGACCGTTCTGGCCTCGCTCGTCCTGGTACTGAGCTTCCTGGCGGGGCAGATCCTCAATCCTCTTGTGGACTTGGCTTCCGGCCTCCTTTTCACCTGCTATTGCATCGCCATTGGCAGCGCTTTCGTCTGGTATCGTTGGCGTTCCACAGGCAACCAGCTTCGCGTCGCCCTTTTGCGCATGAAGGAAGCGCATAACGCCGGCCTTCTCAAAGAGAGCCACGACCGGCTCCACTTCATCGCCCATACCGACGCATTGACGGGTCTTTGCAACCGGGAAGCGGTGATGGAAGCTTTGGCCCTTCATCTTCGGGAAGCGCCCGCGGACAGCGTCCTGTCCGTCGCCATGATCGACATCGACGATTTCAAGCGGTTGAACGACAGTCTCGGCCATATTGCCGGCGATCAGGCGCTGCGATCGGTGGGGACTCTGTTCCTCGACTTCGAGACGTCGGATAACGCCCGCTGCGGCCGGATCGGTGGCGAGGAGTTCCTGATTCTGCTGCCCGGTATTGGCGCGGAATTGGCTCACGCGCGGATCGCGACCTTGATGGGTCGCCTCCACCAGATGGCGATCGCCCATCCCCAATCCACCGTGTCCGACCGCGTGACGTTGAGTGTGGGAATCGTCACCACCACGCTCGGCACAAACAATCGCTGCGAGTTGGAAGCGCTTGTCCGCACGGCCGACATCGCCCTCTACGCAGCCAAGAAGGAAGGGCGAAATCGTATCGTCTCGGTCGCGCTCGGGCCGGAGAGGATGGCAGCGTAGGGTCCGCTTGCGGGCGGCTGGCCTTTTCCCCTAATCTCGCCTTTCGCGAGGGGAGCGGATAGAATGCGAGCTGTGCGACTTCTGGCAGGCGTGCTGTTGGGCGGGTTTGTGGGCCTCAGCGCGCCAGGCTCGGCGTGGGCGCAAGGCGTCGAGCGCGCCATCGTCGCCGCGCCCGGCTCCGATTATTACGGGCACGATTACGACATCCTGAAGGATGCCGACCAGAATCTGTGCGAAACCGCCTGCCTTGCCGACAACAAATGCCGCGCCTTCACCTTCAATACGGCCAAGGGCTGGTGTTTTCTGAAAGACGATGTGGGAGAATTGCGCGCCGCGCGCGGCGTCATCTCCGGGCGCATCGCCGATGCCTCGCCCGCGCCGGCCACGAACGAGGCGCAGGAGCGCCGGCGTCTCGCCGAGTTGAAACCCCTCACCGCGCTCGACCTCGACGCCGCCAGACAATTCCGCCTGGCGCTCAAGGACGAGCCGCGCGACGAGGCGATCGCCGCAGGCCCGGCGCTCTGGAGCCAAGCCGACGCCGCGCTGGAGCGCAAGGATTTCGCGAGTGCCATGGCGGCTTATCGCGAGGCCCTGCGGCGCGACCCCGCCTCGTCCCGCGCCTGGCTGGGGCTGGCCCTGTCCAGCCTTTCGGTCGCGACGGACGACAGCGATCAAGCGCAAGCGGCCGCAGAAGCGCGCCAGCCCGCCGCCATCAACGCCTATCTGACCGCCACGCAGGACCGCGAGAAGACCGCAGCCCTCGATTTCGCCGCGCAGGGTTTCGCGGCCGACGAGAACTGGCGCGAGGCGATCCGCACCTGGCGGGCGGCGCTTGCTATCACTGAGCGCCCAGCCGCGCGCCAAAGCCTCGAGGCCGCGCTTGCCGAACATGGGTTCCGCATCACCGGCAATTCCGTCGACAACAACGCCGCCGCCCCGCGCATCTGCCTGAACTTCTCCGAGCCGCTCAGCCCCACGGTGACCTCGGGCGAAGCAGCGGGCGATTACGTGCGGGTGGAGGGGGGCGACACGCTACCGGTTTCGGCCAGCGGTTCGCAGATCTGCGTCTCCGGCGTCCAGCACGGCGCGCGCTACCGGATCGTGGCGCGCAAGGGCATTCCGGCGGCCAGCGGCGAAACGCTCCAGAAGAATGTCGAAGCCTCGGTCTATGTGCGTGACCGCGACCCGTCCGTGCGACTCTCAGGCAATGCCTATGTCCTTCCGGCGGGCGGCGAGGCGACCATTCCCGTCACCTCGATCAACACCGACACGATCGAGGCGCGCGTGCTGCGCATCGGCGACCGGGCCTTGGCGCGCACGATCGGCGCAAGCCGCTTCCTGTCGCAGCTCGGCGCCTACGAGATCGATGAGGTGAAGGCGCAGGACGGCGAGGAAATCTGGACCGGCGCGGTGGATGTCCAGCGCAGCGCCAATGCGGAGGTCACGACCGCCATCCCCGTCAGCGCCCTCCTGAAGGAGCGCCAGCCCGGCGTCTATATCCTGTCGGCGAAAGCCAAGAACGCGCGCGGCAGCGACGAGGCGCCCGCCACGCAATGGTTCGTGCTGACCGATATCGGCCTCACCAGCTTCGCCGGGGCGGACGGGTTCCATGTCTTCGCCCGCTCGCTCGGCACGGCCGAGCCGATGGCGAGTGTGAAACTCGAACTCGTCGCCGCCAACAACGAAATCCTCGGCAGCGTGGAAACCGACGCCGCAGGCCATGCCCGCCTCGCGCCCGGCCTTCTCAAGGGCACGGGCGGCGACCGGCCGGCGCTTCTGATGGCCAACGGCGCGGGCGGCGACTTCTCCTTTCTCGACATGTCCGGATCGCCCTTCGACCTGACCGACCGAGGCGTGGAGGGCCGCGAGCCGGCGGGCGCGCTGGACGTGTTCCTGACCAGCGAGCGCGGCATCTACCGCGCGGGCGACACAGCGCATCTCACCGCGCTTCTGCGCGACGGTCGCGGCGTGGCGGCCGACAATCTCACCCTCACCGCCATCGTGAAGCGGCCCGATGGGGTGGAGGACCGGCGCACCGTGCTCCAGGCCAAGGATGCGGGCGGCGTCAGCTGGGATATGGCCCTTGCCCCCGGCGCGATGCGCGGCCTCTGGACGGTCGGCCTCTATACCGACCCGGAGCAGCCGGCGCTTAGCACCACCAGCCTGCGCGTGGAGGATTTCGAGCCGGAGAAGATCGGCTTCGACCTTACCCTGCCCGATGCGCCGATAGACCCGGCCGCGCCCCCGGCGCTCTCGCTGGACGTGCGCTATCTCTTCGGCGCGCCGGCGGCAGGTCTTGCCGTTTCCGGCGAAACGGTGCTGAGCGCCACGGACGGGCTGGAGGGTTTCAAGGGATACCGCTTCGGCTTGGAAGACGACCGGCCGACCGCGACCCGCATTCCGTTCGAGGGCGAGCCCACGGCCGAGGACGGCAAGGCCTCCGTCACGCTCGCCCCCTTCGAGCCGCCCGTCACCACCAAGCCGCTTGAAGCCAGCATCCAGGTGCGCGTCAGCGATGCCGGCGGGCGGCCGGTGGAGCGTTCGCTCATCCGCCCGCTCCAGGGCGACAAGCCGCGCATCGGCATTCGCCCGCTCTTCGACGGCGCGCTCGGTGAAAACGGCGAAGGCCGTTTCGACATCATTGCGCTGGGAGCCGATGGCGCACCCGCCGCGCGGCCGGGCGCCCAGTGGGTGCTGAACAAGGTCTCGACGGATTTCCAATGGTACTCCGTCAGCGGGCGCTGGAACTATGAGCCGACGCAGCGCAAGGAGCGCGTCGGCAGCGGCACGCTCGACCTCAAACCCGGCGAGCCCGCGCGCCTCACCGTGCCGGTGCGCTGGGGCAGCTACGAATTGGTGCTGAATGATCCCAAGGGCGGGTCGCTGCCAAGTTCCGTGAGCTTCGAGGCCGGCTGGTATGTCGCCCCGAAGTCGATGGAAACGCCCGATATCCTGAAGCTCTCGCTGGACAAGCCGCGCTACAGCGTCGGCGACAAGGCCGTGGTTCATATCGAACCCCGCTTTGCCGGCAAGGCCCAGATCCTCATCATGGACGAGCGCGTGGTTCAAACCGTCAGCGCCGACATTCCGGCCGGCGGCGGCGATGTCACGCTGGATGTGACGCGCGATTGGGGGCCGAGCGCCTATGTCGCCGCGATCCTGTATCGGCCGATGGACATTCCCGCCAAGCAGATGCCCGGCCGCGCGCTGGGTCTCTCCCATGCCGGCGTCGAGCCGGGCGAGCGCGCGCTGCCTGTTTCGCTCACCGCGCCCGAGCGCATCGCGCCGCGCGGCAAGCTCGACGTCGATGTTCGGGTGGCCAATATCCAGCCCGGCGAGACGGCCTATCTAACGCTGGCGGCGGTGGATGTCGGCATTCTCAACATCACCCATTTCACCCCGCCCTCGCCGCAGGGCTATTATTTCGGCCAGCGCCGGCTCGGCGTCGAAATTCGCGATCTCTATTCGCGGCTGATCGACCGGATGCAGGGCGCGCCGGGTTCGGTGCGCTCGGGCGGCGACGCCGGAGCGGACGGCACGCGCCCGCCGCCGATGGACGATCTCGTCGCGCTCTTCTCCGGCACGGTCACGGCCGATGCCGAAGGCCGCGCCAAGGTCTCGCTGGATGTGCCGGATTTCAACGGCACCTTGAAGCTCATGGTCGTCGCCTGGTCGAAATCGGGCGTGGGCGAAGCCAGCCGCGACGTTCTGGTGCGCGATCCCGTGGTGGCGCAGGTCAGCCGCCCCGCCTTCCTCAGCCCCGGCGACCGCTCGCGCATCCAGATCGATCTGAACCATGTGGAAGGCCCCGCCGGCCCGGTGCATCTCGCCCTGTCGGGCGGTGACGGCAGCCTCAGGATCGAGGATCAGGCCGAGGCCGACCTGACGCTCACCGAGAACGGCCGCGCCCGTCTTCTCGTGCCCGTCACCGCCCTCTCGCCCGGCGAGGGCGCGATGGAGCTTGCGCTGGTGCTGCCCGGCGGCGAGACCCTGCACAAGAATTTCGCGGTGCCGGTGCGCTCCATCCAGCCGCGCGACGTCAAGAAAAGCCGCTTCGAGATCGCGGCGGGCGCGTCGCTGCAACTGGGCGCGGACATTCTCGCCGGCTTCCAGCCGGGCACCGGCCGCGCCACGCTGTCGGTCACGCGCTTCGGCGGGTTCGACGTGGCGGGCACGCTCGCCGCGCTCGACCTTTACCCCTATGGCTGCACCGAGCAGCTGACGAGCCGCGCCCTGCCGCTCTTGTATCTCGATGAGACGGCGCTGGAGGCGGGCCTGCCGCGTGGGGCCGATGTTGCCGAGCGCGTGCGCAAGGCGATCCGCTCGGTGCTCGCCAATCAGGACTCCTCGGGCAGTTTCGGCCTCTGGTCGCCCGGCTCGGGCGATCTTTGGCTGGACGCCTATGTCACGGACTTCCTGTCCCGCGCCAAGGAGGCGGGTTACGACGTGCCGGGCGAGGGGCTGACGCTGGCGCTCGACAATCTCGCCAACCAGATCGCCTATCTGCCGGACCGGCCCGATTGGTCCAAGGCGGCCTATGCCTATTACGTGCTCGCCCGCAGCGGCCGGGCCGCGATCGGCGATCTGCGCTACACCGCCGACAACGAGGCGGCGAATTTCGAGACGCCTCTCGCCAAGGCCCAACTCGCCGCCGCCCTCTCCTTCTATGGCGATGGAACGCGCGCGCAGACCCTGATGCGTCTGGCCGCAACGAGCGCGGTGTCCGGGGCCGACCAGCCCAATCGCCAGGACTATGGCACCAAGCTCAGAGACGAAGCGGCGGTGGCGACGCTGGCGCTCGAGACCGGCATCGAGGGCATCGATCTCACGCCCCTGATCCAGTCGATCGGGACGGAGCGCGAGACCAAGCGCTATACGTCGACGCAAGAAGACGTCTGGTCGCTTCTGGCCGCCCATGCCGCGCTCGCCAAGCAGCCGGTCAAGCTCGCGGTGGACGGCGCGCCGGTCGAGGGCTCCTATTCCTCGACGCTCGACAGCGCCGGCCTCGCCAAGGGCCTTCGCATCGAGAACCGTGGCTCGGCCCCGGTCTCCGTCGCGGTCACGCTGGCCGGTGTGCCCGAGGTCGCGCCCCCGGCCGAGATCTCGGGCTACGAGATCAAGCGGACCTACTACACGCTGGCGGGCGAAGAAGCGGACCCGGCCACGATCGCGCAAGGCGACCGGCTCGTCGCCGTTCTCGACGTGCAGCCGGTGGACGAGAACGCCGCGCGGCTGATGATCGACGATCCGCTGCCCGCCGGCATGGCGATCGACAATCCCGCCATCCTCAAGGGCGGGGATCTTGCCGCGCTCGACTTTCTGGAACTGACCGGCGAGGCCGCTCATACCGAGTTCCGCACCGACCGCTTCCTGGTCGCGGTGGACAAGGCCGCCAAGTCCACCGCCGCCATGCGCTTTGCCTATATCGTGCGTGCGCTTTCGCCGGGCAGCTTCGTCCACCCCGCCGCGACCGTCGAGGATATGTATCGCCCCGAGCGACGCGGGCGCACCGACGAAGGGCATGTCGCGATCGTCGGCCCGACGCGCTGAGGCGAGGCGCGTGGGATTGGCGGAAAACTCGCGACCCAGCCTCGCCTCGGCTGAGTGCCGCGCCGGGGCCTTGGATGGCGTTGCCGCGCCTTCGGCCCTGCGGCGCGCCCGCCTTACCGCCGGTCGAGCCCCGCACGTCCCGTTCGGGGCCGGGTCATCCAGATGGACGCGTTCGCACCGGGGCCGGGTGTGATGCGCCGGATCATGCGCCCGATGCGCCGCCTCTGGCGGCGCGACCCACAGCCCGCCCCGCCGGAGGCCGTGCCGCCTCATGGCGTGCGCGCGGTGCGCCCCCGCCGTTCGCGCCCCGCCGCTGCGCTCGCCGCCCTTGCGCTCCTTCTTCTCGGCCTCGGCGGCTGGGCGGCGCTGGAGCGCGCCGTGGCAAGCCGCGCCGCCAGCCTGCGCGAGCCCGAGACCGGGCTCGTGGTCGAGGCGCGGGACGGCACGCTGCTGCGCGCCTTCGCCGCCTCGGACGGACGCTGGCGGCTGGCCGCGGACGTCAGCGATGTCGATCCGCGCTTTCTTCAGATGCTGCAGGGCTGGGAAGACAAGCGTTTCGCCACGCATGGCGGCGTGGATCTGATCGCGCTGGGGCGCTCGGTTCTGGAATCCGCGCGGCACGGGCGTATCGTATCGGGGGGCTCGACGCTGACCATGCAGGTGGCGCGCCTCGTGGAGCGCCTGCCCACCGGCAGCCTTTCGGCCAAGGGGCGGCAGGTGCTCGGCGCGCTGGCGCTGGAGCGCGCGCTCGGGAAGGATGAAATCCTCTCGCTCTATCTCAAGCTCGCGCCCTATGGCGGCAATGTCGAAGGCCTGCGCGCGGCGAGCCTCACCTGGCTCGGCCATGAGCCCAAGCGCCTGACGGCGGGGGAAGCGGCGCTGCTCGTCGCGCTGCCGCAAAGCCCCGAGCGGCTGCGCCCGGACCTTCATCCCGAGCGGGCGCGTGCGGCGCGCGACCGCGTGCTCGCGCGCATGGCCGCGCTCGGCATCCTGTCGCCCGGCGAAGCCGAGCGAGGCCAGCGCGAGCCCATGCCGATGCGTCGGCTCGCCATGCCAACCCTGGCCGCCCATGCGGCCGAGGGTGCGCGCCAGCGCTCGCTTCAAGCGCGCGACGGGCGCAAGCGCCTTCGCCTGACGCTGGACGCCGGCCTACAGGCGCGGCTCGAAGCCTATGCGCGTGAGAAGGTGGCGGGGCTGCCCAAGCCCCAAAGCCTCGCCATCGTGGTGGCCGATCATATGAGCGGCGAGATCGTCGCCACGATCGGCTCGCCCGATCTCTTCGATGCCGCACGGCAGGGCTATGTCGATCTTACGAAAGCCGAACGTTCGCCGGGCTCGACCCTCAAGCCATTGATCTACGGGCTCGCCTTCGAGCGCGGCGTCGCCCATCCCGAATCCCTGATGGACGACCGGCCGACCTCGTTCGCGGGCTACAATCCCGGCAATTTCGACGGGCGGTTCGAGGGAACGCTAACGGCGCGGCGCGCCTTGCAACTCTCGCGCAACCTACCCGCCGTGGAACTGCTCGCAGCCGTCGGCCCCTCGCGCCTCGTGGATCGCATCCGCCGCGCGGGGGCCGAACTCGAACTCGGCAACCGCTCGCTGCCGGGCCTCGCCATCGGCCTGGGGGGCCTCGGCATTTCGCTGGAAGACCTCGTGCGCCTCTATGCAGGGCTGGCGCATGGCGGGGTCGCGCGCCCGCTGCGCATCGAGGCCGAGCGCAGCGGCGCGCCGAACGCCGCGTTCGGCGGGCCTGACGCTGCGTCCGGCAAGCTGGACGCGGGGCAGCGCATCCTGTCCTCGCAGGCGGCCTGGTATGTCGCCTCGATCCTCTCCGGCGCGCCCTCCACCACCAAGACGTCACCCGGCACGCTGGCTTTCAAGACCGGCACCTCCTTCGGCTATCGCGATGCCTGGACGCTCGCCTATGACGGGCGGCATGTGGTGGGCGTCTGGGTCGGGCGGCCGGACGGCGCGCCGGTGCCGGGCCTCGTCGGGCAGGACGTGGCGGTGCCCATCATGCGGGACGTCTTCGCGCGGATCGGCCCGCCGGTGCGCCTGCCAGGCCCCCCGCCGGGCATCCAGACCAGCGCCAACCGCCTGCCCCCCGCGATGCGCCATGTCGCGTCCAAGGGCCTGGGCACGCGGGGCGGCGGCCCTGAAATTCTCTTCCCACCCAACGCCGCCCATATCGAACTGGGTCTGGGCGACGGGGTGGGTTCGGGCGCAGCGCTCAGCCTCAAGCTGCGCAACGGCCGCCCGCCCTTCACATGGTATGTGGACGGACGGGCGACGCTGTCGGGCCTGTTCGAACGCCAGGCGACGTGGCGCCCGAGGGAACCCGGCTTCGTCACGATTTCCGTGGTGGACGCAGCGGGCTCGGCCGCGACGACGCGGGTGTTTCTGGACTAAGAGCCGGGGACAAAACCCTTCGGGTCAATCCGCCGCAGGGTTTTGTCCCCGACTCTAAGCGGAAAGTCTGGGTCGCCGTTCGGGTCACAGCGCGGCGGAGCGATCAGACGCATCTGATGGCGGTCTGCGCCGCTTGCCGTCCTGTGCGGGTGGTTTCGAGCCAAAGGCGGCTCGGCGCAGGCGATCATTCATAAGTTCCGGAAAGGACTGCCATACTTATCAACGCGATCAGAAGAGCGATCCCGATCCATCGCATCGTCTGTATCGTTCTGATCCGCCAATCGACCCGATCCCTGCCGCTGCGAGGGTCACAGAGCAGCAATTCCAGAAGCAACCCGATCGCATCGAGAATCACACGTCCTCCAACGGCCCTTGCGCCTCTTTTCAGAGCACGAATCCGAACAATGACCCGCCGTTCTCACGTCGACAAAAGGTAGCTCACCACCACGAGCGCAATCCAGAGGAGAAGCGAGCCGATAATCCGAAGCAGCATACGATCGAACTGGGCCGGCGTCATGGATTGCACCTCATGCTTTCGATCGGGTCGATGGGGCGCTGATACTGGCCCCCAATTCCGGGGGTGCTCGGTCGAAAGGGGCGCCGCCTGTAAGCGACTGGAAGCAAACCATCGATCAAGCCGGACGTCACCGCCGGATGCAATGCGGCCGAGGCCATCGATCTGACCGCCTGCATCCGAATGCCCCAGATATCCGCATCAGCCAGAACGACGCAAAGATCGTTCCCTCTTCGGTGCTGCCTTCATCAAGGTTCTCATCCGTCGCGCGGCGGCCTGAATGCCGAATCGAAGGCGGCTAATGCGCGAGAGTTGGCCCGACTTTACGAACGAGCCTCCGCACCCCCATACGCCGGGGCATCGCCTCGATTCGAAGCCCTCAGCCTTTCGGCGCGTCCAAACCCAGTTCATGGCGGAGCCAGCCGAAATCGAAGGCTGCTGCGGCCTGCTTGGGGTCGTGAGCCTTGGCCGAATGCGCCTCCAAACCTTTCAGCCAGTCGGCCAATTCCCCCTTCCGGTCTCCGCCCGCGGCGGCTGCGCGCGGCGATTGATGGCCCAGGGCGGCCACGGGCCGGTCCAGCGCCCGGCGGTAATAGCCCGTGAGGAAGCCGTGCTCGCGCCCGGTCAGGTCCTCCGGCGAGAGGCCCTCGATGTCTCCTAAGCCGGCATAATGGCGCTCTATCTGGATCGTCGGCGCCAGCAGGACCTCGCCGAGCGCCTCTTCCAGACGCGCGGCGCCTTGCTCGGCGCGTGCCGCCGATTGGCTGAGAAGCACGACGACGCGCTCCTCCAGGGCGATCTGGAACAGCGCGATCCGCCCCTTCCCGGCGTCGATCTCGGTCGAGATTTCCAGCGGAGTGGCTGTGTCCGTGACGGTTGCGAGCGAGCCCCAGACCTTGGGGCGAAGCGGGGTCAGCCCTTCCGCCGCGTTCAGACGCGCGGCGATTTCCGACGTGCGCGCGCCGGATGCAAGCGGGTAGCGGAATTCGTGAAGGAGGGGTTCTTCGTCATCGGTGTTGCGGGCCGTCCGCAGCTGGTCGATGACGCGCGGCAGCATGTCGAGCAGCCAGACATGCGTGATGAAAGGTGCGAGCGCATCCGGGCTTTCGGCCTCCGAATGCTCCTGCGTCGGCGTGACCGGCGCGCGGTCGGACGCGGTGTCCGGCTCCGCGAAACGATCCTGAATTCGAGCCGCGACCTCGTCGCGGCAGGGCAGGAGCCCGCTTGCCAGAACCACCCGGTCGTTCAGCCGGACGAGCCGCGCCGCGATCCGGTCCCCCGATTGTAGGGGCATCGGCAGTTCGGCGCCGCGCTCGAACACCTGCACGGGCTCTCCGCGGGCAAGACAATCGCGCGCGAAAAAGGACTCGCCCGGCACGACCTCGCTCAGCTCGTAAAGGCCCATCCGCGAGGTGCGAATGCCCGCGATATAGGCTTTGGCGCGCGGGCTTTCCTTCCAACCACGCTTCTTGAGATAGGTGTCGGCAAGATTGCGGCCGTCTTCGCCCATCTCGCGCGTCAGGAAATCCTCGAAGGCGCAGTCCCAAAGCGCGGTCCCCAGATCGGGGCCGAGCGCGGTTTCCAGATCGTCATAGTCGAGGCGCAGGGTGTCGAGCGCCGAGCCCATATGCTCTGTCAGAACTTCCTCGAACAGGCTGCCCCATTCGGGGCGGTCGATGAACCGCATCACGCCCGCGAGTTCCTGTCCTGTGGTCATGCCGGGGGCTCCCTCTTCCGCGTCACCCCGCTTTGCCAGCAGACAGCGACCTTGCGCAAGACGCGAGAGGCGCGGGGCGTCGGATCGGGCCGATCCCCGCGCCCTTCCTTCAATCCAGAAGGTCCGTCAGGCGGATCGGGAAGCGGCGCAGCCGCCGGCCCGTCGCATGCCAGACGGCGTTGGCGATGGCCCCCGCGGTGCCCGTGATGCCGATTTCGCCGACGCCCTTGATGCCGAGCGCGTTCACATGCTGATCGTCCTCATGCACCAGGATCGCCTCCATGGCCGGAATATCGGCCTGAACGGGTATCTGGTATTCGGCAAGATCGGCGTTCATCACCCGGCCCGTGCGCGGGTCGCTCACGCCCTCCTCGTGCAGCGCGAAGGACAGGCCCCAGATCATGCCGCCGAAAAGCTGGCTTTGCACCATGCGCGGATTGATGATGCGCCCGGCCGCGAAGGCTCCGACCAGCCGTGTGACGCGGATCTGGCCGAGATCGGGATCGACGGACACGTCCGCAAAGACCGCGCCATGGGCGTGCATGGCATAGGCCTCCTGCGCCGCGCCGTCCGGCTGCGCCGCCCCTTCCGCCTCGATATGGGTGAGACCGGCGCGCGCGAGAATATCCGAGAAGCTCTCGCCCCGGCTCTCGTCATCGCGCCGGACGAGCCGCCCGCCGCGCGCGACCGTGCCGACATTGCCGGCCCCGAAGAGCGGCGAGGCTTCATCCTTGACGGCGAGGTCCGCCAGCTTGGCGATGGCATTCGCCCCGGCCTGATGCAGCGCCACGCCGGCGGTCGCCGTGTGGCCCGAGCCGCCGGCAATGCCGGCATCGGGCAGGTCGGACGTGCCGGCGCGGAACTCCACGGCGTCGATGTCGAGGCCGAGCGCGTCGGCGGCGATCTGGGCGAGCGCCGTCCAGGCCCCCTGCCCCATATCGTGCGCGCCGGTTTCCATGAGGCCGCTGCCATCCCGGCGGATCGTGGCGCGCGCCTTCGCCTGGAACATCAGCGCCGGGAAGGTCGCCGTGCCGACACCCCAGCCTCTCAAGCGCCCGGCCTCGTCCCGCATCGCGCGGGGCTCCAGCGGACGCGTGTCCCAGCCGAAGCGCTCCGCCCCCTGATGGTAGCATTCGCGCAGGGCCTTGGAGGAAAAGGGCTTGCCGGAGATCGGCTCGACCTCGGCATAGTTCTTCAAGCGGAACGCGAGCGGGTCGAGGCCCGCGGCTTGTGCCGCCTCGTCGATGGCGCTTTCCAGCGCGACCGAGCCCGGCGCCTCGCCCGGCGCGCGCATGAAGAGCGGCGTGCCGGTATCCAGCCGTACGGCCTCGTAGCTCGTGCGGATGGCGGGGCTGGCATAGAGCGTGTGCGCGACATCGGCGGCGGCTTCGAAGAAGTCGTCATAGGTGCTCGACGCCGTGCGCGTGTGGTTCTCGATGGCGGTGAGACTCCCGCCCTCGTCCATCCCGATGCGGATGCGCTGGCGCGTCGGCGCGCGGTGGCCGACAGGGCCGAACATCTGCTCGCGCTTCACCACGAGCTTCACCGGCCGCCCGGTCAGCTTCGCGGCCATGATGCCGAGCACCTGCGGCCCGGCCGGGAAGCCCTTGGAGCCAAACCCGCCGCCGAGATAGGGGCTGCGGATATGGATATTCTCCGGCGGAATGCCGAAGAGCCCGGCCAGCCGTCCCTGCGCCATGACGAGCGCCTGGCTCGGCATGTCGAGCGAGAGCCGGTCGCCCTCCCAGACGGCGACGACGCCGTGCGGCTCCATCGGATTGTGATATTGCGCCGGGGTTTCATAGGTTGCCTCGACACGATGCGCGGCGGCGCTGAGGCCCGCCTCGACATCGCCCTTCTCGGCCTTGGGCGGATTGCCGACGCCCACCGAAGACGGCGCGAAGACCTCCGCCCCGTCCAGCCCGACGCGCGCCGTCTCGGCCTCGAAGCGCGGGGCGAGAAGCGCCGCGCCCTCCGTCGCCGCCTCCAGCGTTTCGGCGATCACAACCGCGACCGGCTGGCCAGCATAGCGCACGTGGTCGTTCTGCAGGAGATCGAGCCGGAACATGAAGGGGTTGGACTTCTCGTCCGGGTCCGAGGCCAGCGCCGGGCAGTTCTCGTGCGTCATCACAGCGACCACGCCCGGATGAGCCTTGGCGGCGGCTAGGTCCAGCGACACGAGCCGCCCGCGCGCGACCGTCGAGACGGCGAGCACGGCATAGAGCATTCCCGGCGGATGGTTGTCGGCGGCAAAGCGCGCCGCGCCCGTCACCTTCAGCACGCCCTCGCGCCGCGTCATGGGCTGGCCGATATTGGAGCCGTGCCGCGTGTGGCGGGCTTCGCGGGTCGGAGCGATCTCAGACATGGGACACCTCGGAGGACGAGCTGGCGAAGGCGGAGGCCGGCAGCGCGGGTAGGCGCTCTGGCGTGCCAGCGGCGGCGAGTTGCAGCGCGCGGGTGAGCGTGCGGCGCGCGAGCGTGATCTTGGCCGCATTGTCGCCGGAGGGGCGGGCTTCGCGGAGCGCCAGTTCGGCCGCGCGCTCGAACGTCTCACGGTTCGGCTCCTGGCCCACGAGAAGCGCTTCGGCCTCCGGCGCGCGCCAAGGCTTCAGCGCGACGCCGCCGAGCGCAACGCGCGCTTCCGCAATACGCCCGCCGTCGAGCCGCAGCATGGCGGCAGCGGAGACGAGCGCAAAGGCGTAGGACGTGCGCTCGCGGACCTTCAGATAGCGCGAATGCGCGGCGAAAGCGGCGGCCTCGGGCGGCAGACGCACCGCGACGATCATTTCGCCCGGCTCCAGCACCGTTTCGCGATCCGGCCTGTCGCCGGGCAGCAGGTGGAACTCGGTGAGCGGCACCTCGCGCCGCCCGCCCCGGCCTTCGATCTCGACCATCGCCCCAAGCGCTGCCAGCGGCACGCAGAAATCGGACGGGTGGGTCGCGATGCAATGATCGCTCCAACCGAGCACGGCATGGGCGCGGTTCTCGCCACCCAGCGCGTCGCAGCCCGTGCCGGGCTCGCGCTTGTTGCAGGCGCTCACTGTATCGTAGAAATAGCGGCAGCGCGTGCGTTGCAGAAGATTGCCGCCCGTGGTGGCGACATTGCGCAGCTGGGCCGACGCGCCCGACAGAAGCGCCTCGGCCACGGCCGGATAGCGCGCGGCAAAGGCGCGGTCATGGGCAAGATCGGCATTGCGCACCAGCGCGCCGATGCGCGTGGCCCCGTCGCTCAGCGTCTCGACCTCGGAGAGGTCCGGCAGGCGCGTGATGTCCACGACGCGCGCGGGCCGGGACACGCCGCCTTTCATGAGGTCGAGGAGATTGGTGCCGGCGGCGAGATAGGCCGCGCCGGGCTCGGACGCGGCCGCCACGGCCTCCGCGATGGTCTGCGGCCTGATATAATCGAAGCGGTTCATTCGGCAGCCTCCCGTGCGGGCGCGCTCATCACGCGCTGCGCCTCGATCACCGCCTCGGCAATGCCCGCATAGGCACCGCAGCGGCAGAGATTGCCGCTCATGCCCTCGCGCACGCGCTCGGGATCGTCGCCCGCCTGCCCCTCCAAAATGAGACCGACCGCGCTCATGATCTGGCCGGGCGTGCAATAGCCGCATTGGAACCCGTCATGCGCGATGAAGGCCGCCTGCACGGGATGCAGCGCGCCGTTGACCGCCAGCCCTTCGATCGTGGTGATCTCGGCGCCGTCGAGGCTGATCGCCAGCGCGAGGCAGCTGTTCACCCGCTTGCCGTCCACCAGCACCGTGCAGGCGCCGCACTGGCCCCGGTCGCAGCCTTTCTTGGTGCCGGTGAGATCCAGCCGCTCGCGCAGGAGATCGAGCAGCGTCACGCGCGGATCGTCCAGCGCGATCTCGCGCCGCTCGCCATTGATGGTGAGTTGAAGTGTCGGGTTCATGCCGTCACCTTTTCAGTGATATGTCGAACCGAAGAACGGGGCCGCGCCCCGAGACCGGACACGCAGCGAAGGCGACGACGGGCGAAGAGCGACTCGAGGCTCGGTCCTTCGTCTCCCTGAATATTATACGGAGGCACCCTCCGCTTTCAAGGCTGGAGGCGTTCTAGATTCGACATGGCCCAAGATCGTCCGTTGACAACTCCCCCCGCCCGCAAGCCGCGCGCCGACAGCGTGAAGAACCGCGAGCGTCTGCTGCTGGCGGCGGCGGAGGTGTTTCGCGCCGGGGGGCCGGAGGCGAGCCTGGAAGCCGTGGCGCGGCGCGCGGGTGTCGGCATCGGCACGCTCTACCGGCATTTCCCGACGCGCGAGGCGCTGTTCGAGGCCGTCTATCGACGCGAGGTCGAGCAACTGGTGGACCTCGCCGCCCAGCTTTGCGAGCGCGAGCCGCCGATCCAAGCGCTTCGCCTCTGGCTCCACGCGGGCGTCGGCATGGCGGCGACAAAGCGCGGGATGCTGACGGCGCTGGCCCTTGCGATCGACAGTTCCAGCGAAATCTACGCCTACTCCTTCGCGCATCTGACGCGCGCGCTGGAGGCGCTTCTGTCGCGCGCCTCTGCGGCCGGTGCGATCCGGGCCGATGTCGGGCCGGAAGATGTGCTCCAAGCCATGGTGGGCCTCTCCATGATGGGGCGTCAGCCCGGCTGGGAAGCCAACGCGATCCGGCTTCTCGACATTTTCGTGGATGGACTCGGGGCATCGGCCATCGGGAACATGCCCGAGAGCTGACGAGCGGATCGAGACGAGGCGGGCGCTGGCGCATTCGCAACCGAGCCTCCCGGTCTCGGCCACTCAGTCTTCCAGCGGATAACGCTCACGTGATGGTTGCCAAGTGCTTTCGATAGCGCGAGCATCTGCGCGCGGCCGCACGGGGGTTGTCGGCTGGCCGCGGCAGCGCAAGGAGGACCAGACGTGCACCCCATTCCGAATGCTTCACCCGACCTCATCAACGAGGATCTGGCGCCCGCGCGGGAGCGCAATTGGGGGGCCTTCTCGATCTTCAACGTCTGGACGTCGGACGTTCACAGCCTCTGGGGCTATTATCTCGCCGCCAGCCTGTTTCTCTTCTGCGGCAGCTTCGTCAACTTCCTGCTGGCGATCGGCATCGGCTCGCTGATCATCTTCTGCCTGATGCATATGGTGGGCATCGCGGGTGTTCGAACGGGCGTTCCCTTCCCGGTTCTGGCGCGCGCCTCCTTCGGCATCTGGGGCGCGAACTTCCCGGCCATCGTGCGCGCCATCGTCGCCTGCTTCTGGTACGGCGCGCAGACGGCAGCCGCATCCGGCGCCATCGTCGCGCTTCTGATCCGCAACGAAAGCCTCCTCCAGTTCCACCAGTCGAGCCACATGCTCGGCCATTCGACGCTGGAACTCATCTGTTACGTCGTGATCTGGGGCCTGCAACTCCTCATCATTCAGAACGGCATGGAGACCGTGCGCAAGTTCCAGGACTGGGCCGGCCCCGCCGTCTGGGTCATGATGCTGCTGCTGGCGGTCTATCTGGTGGTGAAGTCCGGCGGCTTTTCCTTCCATCACACGATCCCGATGGACGTGCTTCTGGAAAAGACCAAGGACGCGGGCGTGCCCGGCGTGCCGGGGTCGTTTGCCGCGCTCGCCGCCGTCGCCGCGATCTGGGTCACCTACTTTTCGGCGCTCTATCTCAATTTCTGCGACTTCTCTCGCTATTGCCCGAGCGAGCGCTCGCTGACGATCGGCAATCTCTGGGGCCTGCCGGTCAATCTCATTCTCTTCTCGCTGGTGGCGGGCGTCACCACCATCGCGGCCTTCAACGTCTATGGTGAGGTGCTGCTGCATCCCGACCAGATCTCGGCCAAATTCGACAGCTGGGTTCTGGCGCTGCTCGCCGCCATCACCTTCGCGGTGGCGACGCTCGGCATCAATGTCGTGGCGAATTTCGTCTCGCCGGCCTTCGACTTCGCCAATGTCTTCCCGCGCCAGATCGACTTCAAGAAGGGCGGCTATATCGCGGCCTTCATCGCCTTGGTGCTCTATCCCTTCGCCCCGTGGGAGGGTGGCGCGGCGCATTTCGTCAACATGATCGGCAACACGATGGGTCCGATCTTCGGCGTCATGATGGTGGATTACTACCTGATCCGTCGGGGCCGGATCGACGTCGCCGCGCTCTACCAGGAGCATGGCGAATTCCGCTTCGGCAATGGCTGGCACGGCAACGCCCTTCTCGCCGCGGGCGTCGGCATTCTCTTCTCCTCCATCCTGCCGGGCCTGACCTCGATCATGCCGAGCTGGTGGGGTGTCTATGGCTGGTTCTTCGGCGTCGCCATCTCGGGCGCGCTCTACTACGCGCTGCGGACCGCGCGCGGCGCAAAGCCCGTTCCGGCCTGACGCGAAAAGGGTGAACCCTTTTCTCGCGATGACGACAGTCGTCGGCCCGCCCCAGCGGGCCGATGTCTTTCGAAGGCGTCTGTTCCCTCAATCCATCGCCATGGCCGGCTTATGAGCGGACCCGGCGTCGGGCACCTTGAGCAGGAGCAGAAGCGGCAGGGCCACGAGGCTCGCCGCCATCATCAACCGGAAGCAATCGGCATAGGCGATCACTTCCGCCTGCTGCCCAACCAGCGCGTTCACCGCAGCGCGCCCCTGCTCCGTCGTCAGGTCCAGCGTATCGCCCAGCCATTGCACGCCGCGCGCATAGGGCGAGACATGTTCGCCGAGCGAGGCGTGCAAGATCTGGCCGTTGCGCGTCAGAAGAAAGGTCATCATCGAAATGCCGACGCTGGAGCCGATATTGCGCATCAGGCTGTAGAAGCCCGTGCCCTGCGTGCGCAGCTCGGACGGTAGCGTGGCGAAAGCGACCGTGGACAGCGGCACGAAGACGAAGCCGATCCCGAAGCCCTGTATGATGCCCGTGCGGATGATCGTGGCTTCCGAGACGTCCAGGGTATAAAGGCTCATCTCGTAGAGCGCATAGGCGGTCAGCCCGAAGCCGAAGCCCAGAAGCACGCGCGCATCCACCCGCGCGATCAGCCTGCCCACCACCACCATGGCGATCATCGTGCCGATGCCGCGCGGCGCCAGAACCAGCCCGGCGGTGAGCACGGGATAGTCCAGAAGGTTTTCCAGATAGGGGCTGAGCAGAGCCAGAGTCGCCAGAAGCACCGCGCCGACGATGAAGACGAGCAACTGACTGACGACGAAGGTCCGGTCGGCGAAAAGACGGCGATCCACGAAGGTCGCGCGACGCGACGTCACCGTATGCACCACGAAGAGATAGAGCCCCAGAAGGAAGAGCGCGAGTTCGACCTGGATTTCGAGCGACGAGAACCAGTCGAGCTGTTCGCCCCGATCGAGAAAGAGCTGAAGCGCGGCGATCGCAAGACCCAAGGTCGCAAAGCCGAACAGATCGATGCGGGCCGAAGGATCTGTGCCGCGCTTGGGCAGGAAGCCGAGCGCCAGCACCAGCGCCGCCACGCCGATCGGCACGTTGACATAGAAGACCCAGCGCCAGTCGTAATATTCGGTCAGCCAGCCGCCCAACGTCGGGCCAATGATCGGCCCGAGCATGACGCCGAGGCCGAACACGGCCATGGCCTGTCCGCGCGTCGAGACAGGATAAGTGTCGAGTAGGGTGGATTGCGCGATCGGTACCAGCGGCGCGCCGAAAATGCCCTGCACGAGGCGAAACAGCACCATTTCCGTGAGGCTCGTCGCCGTGCCGCAGAGCATGGACGCTGCGACGAATCCGATGATGCAGATGATGAAGACGCGACGCCGACCGAAGCGGCGCTCCAGCCAGCCCGTGGTCGGCGTCATGATGGCGGCCGCCACGATATAGGAGGTCAGCACCCAGTTGATCTGGTCGCTCGTGGCCGAGAGCGAGCCCTGCATATAGGGCAGCGCGACATTGGCGATGGTGGAATCGAGCGCCTGCATCAAAGTCGCGATCATGACGCAGGCCGTGATCGCCGCGCGCTCGCCCGGCGTGATGTCCTCCGGCGCCGGGGCGACGGGCGCGCTCATAGGCCGACCACGCCCTTGATATCCTCCCAGAGGGTTCCCGCCGTGCGATGGTAGCCGGTCTGGATCGAGACCGTGGCGCTGGCGCCGACGCGCAGCGTGATATTGTCCGGCACGTTCTCCAGCGCGACGCGCACGGGAATGCGCTGCACGACCTTGACCCAGTTGCCGCTCGCGTTCTGCGCAGGGAGCAGCGAGAAGACCGAGCCGGATGCGGGTGCGATGCTCTGCACACGGCCCTTCAGAACGAGGTCGGGGTAATTGTCCACCACGACATTCACGGCGTCTCCGACCTTGACGTGAACGAGGTCGGTCTCCTTCAGGTTGGCGTCCACCCAGGCGTCGGTGGAGACCAGCGTGAAGGCGGGCTTGCCGCCGGTGAGGTAGGAGCCGACGGCGATATTGTCGACCTGCGTGGCGATCCCGGCGAAGGGCGCGGTGACGGTGGCCAGACGCAGGTTGCGTTCCGCGCTTTCGAGCGCCGCCTTGGCTTCCAGATAGGTCGCCTGCGATTCGAGCGGCGTATCGGCCGAGCCGCCGAGCTGCGCCAGCGTCGAGCTGGCGGAGGCCTGCGCGGCCACCAGCTGATCCTTGGCGACGCGCAGATCGCGCCGCGCGGAATCGGCCTCCTGGCGTGTGCCAACGCCCGTTTGCGCGAGATTGGTTGCCCGGTCGAACTGCTGCTGCGCGTAGGTGACATCGGCCTGGGTCTGCTGCACCTCGGCCTCGGCCTGTTTGTAGGTGAGCACGAGCCCCTTCAGCTTCTCTTCCGTCTGCTGCAGCTGCGCCTTGGCCTGATCCACGGCGATCTGGTAGGGCTCCGGGTCGAGCCGGAACAGGACCGCCCCGTCGGCCACGCGCTGGTTCTCCGACACGTCGACCTCGACCACCTGACCCGCAACCTGCGGTGTGATCGCGACATTGGGCGCGCCGATATAGGAATCGGCCTCGCTCACCGTGCCGCCGCCCCGGAAGTAGAGGAGAAGCGCGACGGCGATCAGAACGATCGGGCCAGCGAGAAGAAGAACGCGGCGCAGCGTATTTGAGCGCTGGCGTGGCGCGGCATCGGACGCCCCACCTCCGCTCGAAGCCAAATTGTCACTCCGGTTGATCTGATCCATGGCGGTCTCTGGGCTTGCGTCCCGTCGCTTCGCGGGGAAGCACGAGTGACATTTTGCCGCCTATTTTTCGCCGATGCCGAAAATGTCAACGCTTCGAGATGCAACAAAAGCGGACTCGAAACGAGGCGCGCGATCACGCGGAGAAACGCGCCCCTTTGGCAATGCACGGCAGATCGCCGAACCGGCCGCGTCAGGGCCGCAGTGCGTCGCTGGCATTGAGGATACGCTCTTCCGCGCCGCGCCGGACGGTGACACGGCGCGGCTCGATGTCGACCACATGCCAGCCGAAAGCGTCCGCTCCCTCAGGTAGCCAAGTGTCCATGCCGGCGAATAGCGCTTTGCGCGTGTCGCCGCTCGATAGAATGCCTGCCAGAACCAGCGGTGGGGCGGCGGGTGGCGCTTCGGCTTGCACCGGCGCTTCGCTCGGCAGGCGGCCCGGCCCGTTGAGCGCGCGGCGCTCGGGGTCGAACGGAGGCGCGGCCATGAACGGCCCGCCGACGAGCGGCGGCCTCTGGCGGAGCAGCGCCGGCGCTTGGCCTTCACCGCTGCTGGAAGCCGGTTCGGTCAGCGCGAGCGTCGCTAGAGCGAGCGCGGTGCAGAGCGCCAGCGCGGCGCTGCGCTCGGCCGCGCCCATGCCGGCGAAGCGGCCGGGCGTCTTCGGCGCAGGGTCGGCAAATGCGCCCGCGCCATCCGTTTCGTCCACCACCGAACTCATGGCTGCTTCCCCGCCGGCACGGGCCGGATCAGCGCGACACCGGACAGGCTCGCCGTGCCCGACAGGACGATCGTCCCGTCCGCTTCGCGCCGCGAGGCCAGCGTCAGATCGTCCACCCTGAGGACGGGTGGGCGGGTTTCGATCGCGGCGAGAAAGGTTTGCAGCCCGCCTTGCGTCGCCGTGAAGGCAATGCGCGCGCGCATCGGCGCGCCGGGGCGCTCGTCCACCGTGTCCATCTCGATGCGCTCCAGCCGCATCGCCTCGGACGGCACCGCCTCGAACACCCGGCCGCTGAAGCGGCCGCCGGCCGAGGCCGTGTCCGTCGCCACGAGAAGCGGCGCGTCGGGGCGCGCGGCGAGCGCGCTCACCGCCGCACGGCGCGCTTCGAGCCGCTGGAGGCGTTCGGTCAGTAGCCGCTCGGTTTCCAGCGCCGCGCGGTTGTCCCGCCAGCGGTCGAGCGGGCCGGAAAAGATCGGCGCGACGATCCAGACGAGAACCAGAAGGATCAGGAGCGCGAGGCCACGCCGCGCCAGCGGCGATGCGGGAAGGCGAAGCGCGGTCATGGCTGGGAGCCCTCACCGCCGGACGCGTCCAGCGCGCGAAGCGTGAAGGCGAGTTGGCCCGGCGCGGCGTCGCCCGGCGCGGGAGCCAAGAGCGCGCTGTCACGCAGTGCGCCGTGCGCCCTCTCCGCGCCCGCGCCTTGCAGGCCGATGGTCAGCCGATCGCCTTCGAGCTTGAGATCGGTTAGGACGGCGTCGCGTGGCAGCGTGCGGGCGAGATCGTCGAGGATCTGGGCTACCGGCGGACGCGATGCGCGCGCATCCAGAAAATCCGCGACGGCCCCGGCCGACAGCGCGGCGGCGGCGGGCTTGGGCGAGGCGGCGCGGGCGGCGCGAAGCGCGTCCAGTTCGGCCTCCTGTTGCCCGATCGCCAGAAAGGGCGTGGCGATCAGGATCAGAAGCGCCGCGCCGCCCGCGAGCTTGGCGAAGGGCGAAAGCGCCGCCACTCCGGCGAGCAGGCTCGGATCGTCCACGGAGAGAAGGTCCACCGGCACCGGCCGGCCTTCCCCGTGTCCGACGCCGATCCGCACCAGCGTCAAATCCGCTTCCGCAATGGCCTCCTCCAGCGCGCGGATGCGCGGGCGGGCCAGCACGACATGCACGATGTTGAGTTCGCGCGCGTCCGTGTCCTCGGTCTCGACATACCAATCGCCAAGAATCTCGGCCGGGGCGAAGGGCATCAGCCCTTCCGCCTCGTGGCGCAGGATCGCGCCGGCATGACCGAGGGCGCGCGCCGGCAGGCGCGTGCGGCGCACGAAGCAGAGATCGCGCGGCACCGAGAGGCGCAGCGTGCGCTCGGGCGCGAGTTCGGCCAGCGCGCGCAGCCGGGCGACAAGCGCCGGGCCGCTCGCCAACGCCTCGGCCGGATCGGGCAGCGCGCCTTTGCGCGGCTCGGCCAGCGCCACGGCGGCGCGCCCATCGGGCAGGAGCACGCAGTCGATCGCCGCGCGCCGACCGGCTTTGCGCGCCCGCAGGGCGTTCGGCACCATCGCGGCCAGCTCGTCCCGCCACCAGCCGAGCGCCTCGCGCGCGCGCTCCGCGAGCGACGTCCCGGCCAGCGCCTCGTGCTTGCTCTCCTGTGCGACCACTTGCGCTTCGCCTTCGCCTGCTTGGCTTCCCTTCGGTTCGATCCGCAGTCTATCCGGCAGCCGTCTACGGATTGTTAAGCAAACTCCTGTTGTGTCGAAGAGGCCGGCGCCTTTGACCCGCCCCGCTCCCTTGTCGAGCGGGCCGGCCTTTGCCGGCGGCACGGGACGGAACGGCCATGCTGGTTTGGGGATCGAAGAAAAGGCCCGGCTCGCCCGCGCCCGACAAGCGCAAGGCCGGTCGCGCGGCCGATGCCTTGAGCGCGCTCGGCTTTCTGGAGCACCTTCAGGGCACGGGCCGGCTCGAGCCTGTGAGCGCGGACCGCGCGCGCGCCGCCCTCGCCACGCAGACCTCGCTCCCCATCGTGCTCACCGAACTCGGCCTTCTATCCGAAGCCGATCTGATCGAGGCGCTCTCCGCCTATACCGGCCTGGCCGCCGTGGACGCCGACGACCTGCCCGCCGAGCCCGTTCTGCCCGAGCAGCTGCCGGGCGACTACTGCCGCCGCGCGCGGGTTCTGGCCGTGAAAGGCGGCCCGCCCGTTTGCCTCGCGCTGGTCGATCCGTTTCAGGCCGACCTCACCGGCGCGCTCGCCTATGGCTTGGGCGGCGCGGATTTCCGGCTGATCGGCCCGAGCCAGTTCGAAGCGGCGTTGCGCCGTCTCTTCGGCGAGGACGAAGCTGAGGCGCTGGACGAGGGCGCGGAAGGCGGTCTCGGCAGCGACACGGAGCGCCTGGAGGACGCCGCGCGCCAGGCGCCCATCATCCGCCTTGCGCAGTCTCTCCTGCGCACGGCCTTCGAGCTGGGCGCGTCCGACATTCACATCGAGCCGGGCGAGACCGATCTGATCGCGCGCTTTCGGGTGGACGGCGTTCTGGTGCGCCCCGAAACCCTGCCGAAAAGCGTTCATGCCGGGCTTTCGACGCGCATCAAGATCCTCGCCGAACTCAACATCGCCGAGCGCCGCCTGCCGCAGGACGGGCGCATGAAGGTGGTGGATCGCGGGCGCGAGGTGGACGTTCGCGTCTCGGTTCTCCCCACGGCGCACGGCGAAGGACTGGTGCTGCGCCTTCTCGGCCAGTCCCGCAAGGAGGGCGGCACGGACGCGCTCGGCTTCTCGCCGGCCTTGAGCGCGCGCATCCGCGCCATGGCCGACCGGCCGAACGGCATCTTCCTGATCACCGGCCCGACCGGCTCGGGCAAGACCACCACACTTTACACGCTGCTTCAGGGGCTCAACACGACCGCGACCAAGATCGTGACGGTGGAAGACCCCGTGGAATATCGCATGTCGGGGATCACGCAGGTTCAGACTCATGCGGCGATCGGGTTGGACTTCGCCGCGGCGCTGCGCTCCATCCTGCGCCAGGACCCCGATATCGTCATGGTCGGCGAAATCCGCGACGGCGAAACCGCGCGCATCGCCGTGCAGGCCGCGCTGACCGGGCATCTGGTGCTCTCCACGCTGCACACCAATTCCGCCGCCGCGGCCGTCACGCGCCTCGTGGACATGGGCGTCGAGCCTTATCTTCTGGCCGCCGTGTTGAACGGCGTCGTCGCCCAGCGATTGCTCCGGCTGCTCTGCACGGATTGCCGCCAAATAGGCCCGGCAAGCCTCGCCGAGCGCGCCGTTCTGGAGCGCGCGCGCCCGGCCTTGAAAGGCGCAGGCCCGATCGCGCTCGCCCATCCCGTCGGCTGCCCCGCCTGCAACGGCACGGGTTATCGCGGGCGAACCGTGGTGACCGAGGGGCTGGAGGTCGATCGCGCCATCTCGGCCATGATCGCGGCCGAGCGTCCAGAGCGCGAGATCGAGACGGCGGCCTGCGAGCGCGGCATGCAGACGCTTCTGGACAATGGCATCGACAAGGCGCTGGCGCTGGAAACGAGCCTGGAAGAAGTGCTGCGGCATCTGGGCGGCGGGGACGCGCTGTGACCTGGTTCCGCTTCGAGGCGCTGGACGAGCGCGGGATGAAGCGTAGTGGGCGCGTCGAGGCCGATAGCCGCGCGCGGGCCACCGCCTTGGCCGGTGCGGGCGGCCTACGCGTTCTCAAAGTCGAGCCCGTCGCCCACAAGGACAGCATCTGGCAGCGCGATCTCTTCGGCACCGGCGGCGTGAAGCGCGGCGAGCTTCTGGCCTTCGTGAAGGATCTGGCGACGTTGCTCGGCGCGGAACTGACGGTAGACCGCGCGCTGCGCCTCGCCATCCGCCAATCGCCCAAAGCCCTGCGCCCGACGCTGGACAAGGTGCTCGCCGACGTTCTGTCCGGCATCTCGCTGTCGCGCGCATTTGCGCGTCATCCCAAGATCTTCCCGCGCGAGGTCGTGGAGGTGACGGCGGCGGGCGAACTGACCGGGACGCTGGGCAAGGTGCTCGGCGATCTCGCCGTGTCGCTGACCCGCGCCGAGGATATCCGGCGGACCGTGGTTTCGGCGCTGATCTATCCGTCGCTGCTCTTCGTGATGGCGCTCGGCATTGTCGGCCTCGTGGTGGGCGTGCTCGTGCCCTCGCTGGAGCCGTTGTTCGACCAGCCCGGCGTCGAGACGCCCGGCGTTATCGCGCTGACGCGCAATCTGGAAGCGCTGGTGACCGACCATGGGCTGGCGCTGGCGCTGGGGCTCGGCGGGGCTCTGGCCGGCCTCGTCGCGCTGTGGCGTCGGCCGGGCTTCGCGGACTGGCGCGAGGGCGCGCTCCTGCGCGCGCCGCTGATCGGCCCCGTGCTCACCGGCATCGAGGCGGGGCGTCTGTGCCGCACGCTCGGCACGCTTCTGGGGGCGGAGGTCGGCCTGCCGGCGGCGATTGCCGCAACGCGCCCGGTGGCGCGCCGGCTCGTCTTCCGCCACGCGCTGGAGGACGCCGCACGGCGCATCCCGGAGGGCGCACGCCTCGCCGCCGCCCTGTCGAAGCTCGAGCCCGTCTCACCTCTGATGCTCCAGATGATCGCGGTGGGCGAAGAGGTGAATCGCGTGTCCGACATGCTGATCCGCGCGGCGGAACTGCACGAGGAGGCGGTCGAAACCCGCATCGGCCGCCTCTTCGCGGTCATGACGCCCGTGATCACCGGGTGTCTCGGCCTGTTCGTCGGCGGGCTGATCTTGTCGATCATGAGCGCGATCTTTTCCGTCAACGATCTCGCGATCCGATGAAGACCCGCCCCGGCGAAGCGGGTTTCACGCTGGTCGAGATGCTGGTGGTGCTCGCCATCATGGCGCTCGTCGCCGCCGGCTCGTCCTACGCTTTGGGCGGCAGCCGCCCGGCGCGCATGGTGGCCGCGACGGAGGATCGGCTGGTGGCCGATCTCCAGCGCACGCGGCTCGACGCCATGCGTTCGGGCCGAATGCGCAGCCTGGCCTTCGATGGCGCGGCGCGGCTCTGGCGGCGCGAAGGCGCTCAGCCTTTTCCGCTGCCGGACGGGATCACGCTGCAACTCACCACCGCGCGCGAGGCGGGGCGCGCCGGCACGAGCGAGGCGACCATCGCCTTCCTGCCGGACGGACGCTCGACGGGGGGCAAGGTCGAGATCGCCGGGGCGGGCCTGCGGCGCATGGTGGAGGTGAACTGGCTGACGGGCGCCGTGCAAAGGGCCGCGCGGTGAGCGACGCGCCTTCGCAGACAAAGGACGAAACCGCCGGAAACGCCGGCTTCGCGCTGGCGGAGGCGCTGGTGGCCTTCGCGATCCTGTCGCTGATCACGCTTGCGATGATGCGCGCCTTTTCCGGCACGACCCTCGCCTGGGGCGCCAGTGCGGCGCACGAGGCGCGGCTCGACATCGCCGCCCGGCTGATGGAGGAAGCCCGTGCCGCCGCCCCCGCAACGCCCGGTCGACGCGAGGGCACGGAAGGACGCTGGGTCTGGTGGACGGAGCTTACGCCCGTCCAGAGCGCCGGCCTGCCCCCGCCGCCCGGTGCGGCGCGGCTCTTCCGCTTCTCGGTCGGTGTCGGAGCCAAGGGCGAGCGTCACGCTCCGTCCCCGCTTCTATCGACGCTGATCCTCGCGCGAGATGGCGATGGCCGCTGACGAGGGCATGGAGCGCGGCGACGCCGGCACGACCGTAGTCGAGCTTCTGGTCGGGCTCGCGCTTCTGTCGCTGATCGCCTTGTTCATCGGACAGGGTGTCGGCGCGATCACGCGCATGGCCCCGCTCGCCACGCGCATCGACCGGAGCGCGGAACTGACGGCCGTGCGTGAGCATCTTCGGCGCACACTCAGCGAAACGGTGGCCGATCTCGGGCTCGTCGGCGGCGCGCCCTTCCGCGGCCAAGCCGAGACGCTGGCTTTTCTGGCGCCCGCCGATCCGCTTCTGGAAGTGGGCGGGCTGAACGAGATCACGCTGGCGCTGGAGCCCGGCGCGCAGGGCGGGCTGGATCTCGTGGAGCGCCGAGCCATCGCCTCGGGAGACTTGTCGCGCGCGGCCAGCCGCACGGTCCTGATCCCCGATGTCGCCTCTCTCCGCTTCGCCTATGGCGAGCCGGGCCCGGATGGGACCCCGCTCTGGCGCGCGGCGTGGCAGCGGGACGGCGCGCCGCCGGCTTTGGTGCGCATCGACATCGGGCTGAAGGCCGGCGATCGCCGCAGCGTCCCGACGCTCGTCGTTCACCCGATGGCCACGGCGCTGCCGCCGGACAAGCGCGCCAATCGTCAGCCGCTCGACGCCGCGCCGCGCCCGTGACGCAGCGGCAGGACCCCGACAGGTTCGATCCATTTTGAATGGTTAATGGTCGGCTAACCTATCGCTTAGCGCGTCCGCCGGCTTCTCCAAGGGCCGGTCGGCGCTCCTGGAATGATCGACATGGCACTATGGGCGCGGATCGGAACTGGGGGACGGAGCAGCACTCTGCGGCGTTCCGGCCTGACGCTTCTCGCCCTGACGCAGCTCCTCTCCGCATGCACCACCGCCACCGCGCCCGGCACGCGCACCACCGAGGTGCGCAGCGGGCTGGAGGCGACGCGTTCGCTCGGCAAACCGCGCGCCAGCCGGCGCGAAGGCATTTTCGGCTCGTCCTTCCGCCGCGCGCCCTCCGAGGTGGTTCTCTCGGGCGGCACGGCGGGCGGCCCCGCCTC